>JBDKJC010000125.1:0-7641 GCA_039796815.1 Cyanobacteriota bacterium
TCGGGAGTCATTTACACTTGATCGCTCATCAAAATTTTCTTCATGTTATCTTGTTTTCTAACCTTTTATTTAGTTCATTTGTTCTGACAGAACTGACTTGCTCCCATTATATCTTGTCGATATCATTGCTAAACTAATTCAGTAATTGCGTTCGTGCTATTTTGTCCACCAATTAGGACGGCGATCGCCATTAGGATTAGTCTGTAAAAAATCTTAATTTAATATCTAAGACAATCATAAAAATTTGTCAACTTTTACCTACTTGGATTAATAATTTTAGGGCGATTCTTTAAATCTTTAGACAATCGATTAATCTAATTCTAGTTTTAAATAAGGCATTAGCCTTTGTAAGTTTTTTAATGATTTACCTTGCCAAGGATTTTTATTTGCCCCAAGTACTACCATTTGAATATTTTTTTGTTTACGGACATTAATTACAAATTTTGACAAAATACTAATACCTGAACTGTTGAGAAATACTAATTCTTTAAGGTTTAGTATGATTTTTTCAGGCTCTTCTTTGAGGACATTATTAAGTAATTCAGAAATAGAAGTATATTCTTCAGAACCATTTAAACGTAGTGAACCATCAAAGATAATGCTTTGAGAAGCTTTATCATATACTATGTTGTAATTTTCGGTTTTAATTTCCATCGTGCTTCTAAAAAATAAATATTACTTAAATATTAGTAAGTTGGATAAATTGTTTAAGTCTGTGAATTAGGGAAAAGTGAAAAAATAGAGATTTCTAGTAGGTAATTTTTGGTTGCAAAGTGATAAAAATCAAATACTAAGCTGAACCATAGTTGTGACAGCCATTTCAGACGATTCTTTAGGTAAATCTTCAAATTTCCAGCCTAACTCTGCTCCATAATCATTGAGCATGGTTAAAAATCCTAAGCCAGATTGTTCATCATCGTTTTTTTCTAGTTGAAGAATATACAATTCTTCAGGGTCACTGTCGATCAGTTTTTCAATATGTGTCTGAAACTTTTGTACTTGCTCAAAGTGAATACTATTAGTTTGCTGAAAAATAATTAACTCAGGGTTTAAATGAATTTGAATACTAATTGGAAATGGAGATTTTTCCAAACCATATTTCATGGCATTTTCTAATAATTCGTTGGCAATATAGCTAACAGCACTTTTAACCTCCGCTTGTTTTTGCGAGTCTGGTTGTTGGTCGTCATTTCCTAAAAAAAATGTACTTAAATAGTCAGCTAAAAAGTCGGCAGATAGACAATTGTTGCGCCATCTTTGACGCAGCGGAATTGACCCAGGGGAAAAACTTAAGATTAAATATTCCTGGCTGGGAGGTAAATTTTGAATAAAACTGCCGAATATATTGTATTTTGTAGTGAGGCTATTAGTTTCCATAAAAGTTAAAGATTAATTAATTCACTTCTGCTTTAGTACGACCAAGGTGATGTCATCGTGGACTTTTTGAACCCCAATATGCGATCGCAGATTGGCAATAACAGATTGTCTAATATCTTGAGCTGATTCTTGATAACTTTGTTTAACTATGGCACATAAATTTTCTAGTCCATACTGCACTCCTAAATTGTTTTCCGCCTCTGTAACTCCATCTGTGTACAATACAACTACGTCACCAGTATTTAGCTGAACTTGGGCTTGAAAGATAAAATCTTCAATGGTTTCTTCTAAACCAATCGGAAAGCCTAAATCAATGGTATCAATTCTTTCAACTGATCCATTAGAACGTACTACAACTAGCTCTTCATGTTGACCACTTAGGCTTAATACTCCTTCGTGATAATTCACTAAGCAAAGAGAAAGATTTTTAGTTGAATCCATGCGCTGCACATTTTTATAAATAGTGCGGTTAAGCACTTCAAAAAACTTTTTCGGTTCAGTTTCATTATTTTCCATAAGAGTACGTACAGCCGTTTGCACCATCAACATTAAAACTCCACTTTCTAAACCATGCCCCGTTACATCACCAATCCCAATAGTGATGCGACCATGATGCTGAAGCACATCATAGTAATCACCCCCAAATTCATCGGCAGGCTCGGTAAATCCTGCAATGTCAAGATTTTCGATTTGACTTAATTCTTTTTCTTTAGGCAAGAGCATCATCTGTAAACGTTTCGTGATTTCCAGCTCAGCACTGAGGCGAAGATTTTCTGCTTCCAAGCGACTATTGAGGCTAATTATTTTGTTATTAGCTTCTGCAAGTTGAGCTACATAAAGAGACTCTTGATCTCGTAACCTTTTTTGTTCTAAACAAGCGCCAATTCTGGCTTTGAGAAATACGGGATTAAATGGTTTAGCCAGATAATCTTCGGCTCCCATTTCGATGCAGCGAATAACACTATCCATTTCATCAAGAGCCGAAATCATAATTGTCGGAAGGTGCCGCCAATCACTATTACGAATCCATTTTAGAACTTCATAACCATCAAGTTCCGGCATCATGATATCTAACAGAATTAGGTCGTATTCTCCTGTTTGGATCATCTGAATTGCTTGCTTGCCATCAATAGCAGTCACAGCTTGATAGCCTTGAGCTTCTATCTGGCGCGATAGTAAATCTCGATTAGTTTCATTGTCATCTACGACTAAAATTGTGCTTAAAGCACAGCTACCATCAGAAACGATTTTCCGTATTTTTAAAGAATTAGGATTATCTTCAGTATCGATTTGGTCAAGATTGCTTGGCGATTGAGGATCTAGTTCACAGACAATTAGGCTTTTTTCATGCTGGGTGGTTGCCCTAGAGGGAGGTTGCGAGATTTGCTTTGCTATGGCTTCGGCGATTGAACGACCTCCACGCTCCGCGATTGGCTCCGCCACGCCTTCAGCGATCGCTTTTTTTTCTAGTTCCTGCACGGATAAATCAACAGGGTTTAAATTGACCATATTATCGATTTCAGCTAGCAATCGATTAGCAGCCTGATTAATTTTTTCCAAATCGGCAACAAAATCCATCTCCACAGTGGGAATGAGCTTTTGACAATAGTTAATCACTACCTGAGTAGGTTTTTGAAGTTTGGCTGGCAGTTCTGGATTAGTTAAAATTTCCTGGAGATCCAGCTGATTATGAGGAAGCGATGATGGATTTAAAAAAGTATTGATTGAAGCGAGAAGTTGAACCCCACATTCTCGAATCCGCCCCAGTTCCTCGCTGAGATATGCCCTATTTTGATTAGTCTCTTCGACTTCTTCTAATAGCATCTCACTGTAGCCAATAATGGCATTGATCGGCGTACGTAGTTCGTGACGCAGATGGGCAAGTATAGATAAAGGAGATTGACTATCCATGGTCATTGAGGATAATTTCTAGTTAGATTCAGGTTGATAATAACGATCGCGTAGCCTATCCTGCGGTTAATCCTCTGAAATTAACCAGCTGCAATAAACACCTCGATTTTGGTCAATAAGCGGGATAAATCAATCGGTTTGGTATCATAGTCATCACAGCCAGCTTTGAGGGCTTGCTCGCGATCGCCAGACATGGCATGAGCCGTCAAAGCAATAATGGGAATTGATTGAGTAATCGTATTAGCTTTAATGCTTTTAGTGGCTTCCCAACCATCCATAATCGGCAAACTCATATCCATCAAAATCAAATCGGGATTTTCGGCAGTTGCCATCGCCACACCTTGAGCGCCATCAACGGCAACGACAATCTCATATCCTCGACGTTGTAAGCGTCTTGAGAGCATATCTCGATTCATTTCGTTATCTTCCACTAATAGTATTTTCGGCATATTTTTTCTGGTGAGAACACTTTAATCTTTAATCGTTAATAACGATCTTGCTACTTGGTTTTGCTGTCTGGCGATCGCTTTACAGAGTAAATTATTGACTTCTTCCAGCAAGTCTGAACAATGGTGCAAACCTTTTTCAAAGATTCTAATTACACTCCCATTTAATTTTTGATGGTCTTCAGAGGTTATCTCTTTAGCAGTCAGGATGACTATCGGAATTGCTCGCCATTGCTCATGTTGCCGTAGCTGATGAACCAACTCAAAACCATCGATTTCAGGCATCATCAAATCAGAAATAATCATCGCGGGAGTATGGTCAGCAAGCTTTATTAGTGCTTGACTTCCATTTTCAGCTTCGATAACTTCCCAGTTTTGTTTTTTTAATTGACGACAAAGCATGGCTCTACTGTCCGAATCATCTTCTACCACTAGAATTGAATTAGAACTTAAGTCAGGTTTATACTTATCTAAAATTGCCCCCAATTGTTTTGCTTGAACTGGTTTGAGTAAATATTCGGCAGCCCCCAGGGCATAACCCAGATTTTGATCATCCACCATAGTCATGATCACTACGGGAATATCTGCCGTTTGAGGATTAGCTTTCAGCGCTGTGAGTACAGACCAACCATTCATCCCAGGCATCATCACGTCCAGAGTAATCGCTTGGGGTCTAATCATTTTTGCCAAACGTAATCCTTCTTCACCACTATTGGCAGTTCTGATCTGAAATCCTTGTTTACCAAGAAATCGCTTAACTAGATCGTGAATTGTCGGGTCATCATCAATTACTAAGACAGTCTTGATATTTTCCTCATCACTAAGGACAATTTCAGGTTCAAGCTCTTCTATTTCTTCCAGTTCTTCTAAATCAGGTTTTGCTACCTTAGTGGGTAGTCGGACTGTAAAAATCGAACCTTGTCCCACCTCACTGGTGACATTGATATCACCTCCCATCATCTGACAGAATTTTTTGGTAATTGCCAATCCTAAACCTGTTCCTCCATACTTACGAGTAGTCGAAGCATCAGCCTGAGTAAAAGCTTGAAATAATTTGCCGATTTGTTCTTGGGTCATGCCAATGCCACTATCTATGACTTGAAAAATGATCCAATCTTGTTCTTGGTCTGAATCACAACTAACATTTAAGGAAATAGTGCCATTATTGGTAAATTTGCTGGCATTGCTTAACAAGTTGAATAAACTTTGACGAACTTTAGTCAAGTCCGCATACATGGCGGGAAGATCTTCAGGAATAAGATATTCTAAAGTATTAGCATTTTGTTCAATTAAGGGGTGGATTGTGGATAGGGTTTCTTGAATCAAACTGTCGATCTCAAAAGTTTCTAAATACAACTCCATCCGACCAGCTTCAACTTTAGAAAGGTCGAGAATATCGTTAATCAGATTTAAAAGATGTCTCCCTGCGCCATGAATCTTCGAGAGATCGGGGATAAAATCTTCCTGACCCATCTCTTCTGCCTCTTCAATCAGCATTTCGCTGTAGCCAATAATCGCGTTCATTGGCGTGCGCAATTCATGACTCATGTTGGCAAGGAATTGGCTTTTGGCTTGGTTAGCTTTTTCAGCCTCTGCCATACTCTTAGCTAATTCGGCGGTACGATGTTGAACGCGAACTTCTAAGTCTTGTTTCTGATGTACCAGTTCAACTTGAGCCTCGCGTAAACTTTTTAGGGTGCGAGAAAGTTTGACGGTACGTTCTTCCACTCGGGTTTCTAATTCTTGATTGAGTTGAAGCAGAGAAGCTTCCATACGCTCTCGCTGGAGGATTTCTTTTTTGAGGATTCTGTTTTGCCCTTCTAAAGTTCGGGTTAAATTACGCAACTGTAGCTGTACTCGAACTCTAGCTAAAACTTCTTCCCGTTGAAACGGTTTAGTGATGTAGTCAACTGCCCCTAAAGCAAAACCTCTAATTTTATGCTCTGTATCCGATAGAGCAGTCATGAAAATAATTGGAATGTCAAAAGTATTGGGATCAGATTTGATGCGCTTACAGGTTTGATAACCATCAATTCCAGGCATCATGACATCGAGCAAAATTAGCTGTGGTTGATGATATTGAATCTGTTCTAAAGCACTTTCTCCATCAATTGCCACTGCAATTTGAAAACCAGCCTGCATTAAAGTTTCTGATAAAACTTCTAAATTATTGGAATTGTCATCGACAATCAAAATGCTATGGGAATTGATATTTTCAGTCATTTTTTTGACCCATTAAAATTAACTATTTAGACAAGAAATATATTGTTAATCTCTATAAATATTGCTCGATAAATGATTTGATTTGCTTAAGTTTGAAACCTTTGGCTAATTGACGTATATTTTGTCCGAAGGGTAAAAATTTAGTGTCTTCTGTTTCCAGTCGTTGAATTTCCTGAAGTAGATCGTTGATTAAACCTTTGCGGCTGAGATCGTAAAGTAAAGCTACATCTTCAGCAGCAGGAGCAACGATTTTGGCGGTTTCAGTCTTCAAGATCAATTCTTCTGATTTGATGGATAATTCTGGCTGTTGTTCGTAAATCCACTCTAGGTTTAGATGTTCTTGTAATTTTTGTAATAAACTTTGCGCTTGTATCGGTTTTGGTAAAAAATCATTAGCTCCAGCGTTAAAACTTTTGGTGCGATCGCTTTTAAATACATTCGCCGAAGAAACGATGACAATTACATTAGGCGATATCTCTGAAGACTGGCGTAATTGTGCGATCATTTCGTAGCCATCCATCACTGGCATCGCTAAATCGCTAATAATCACATCTGGCTGCCAAGCGATCGCTTTAGCCAATCCTGCTTGACCATTTTCGGCTTCGGTGACTTCAAATCCGACTGGTTCAAGTAAATTGACAATCACCGAGCTATTTTGCCAGCGATCGTCAACCACCAACACCTTGCGTTTTTCCCCCTCAAAGCCAATAACTTTTCCTGGTAAAGAAAACGATTTATCCGCCTTGAGCCAATTTGTCGTTTCCCGCAACTCAATTTCAAACCAGAAAGTCGTACCTTCATTTAATTTGCTGCTAGCTTGCAGCGTACCACCCATCATCTCAACAATTTTCTGGCTGATCGCCAATCCCAATCCTGTTCCTTCCGATTGTTTTTTAACACTTCCTACTTGTTCAAAGGGCAAAAAGATTTTTTCGATGTCATCTGAATTGATGCCAATCCCGCTATCTTCAACTTCAAAGCGTAAACGGTGCATTTCTTTTCCTGACAAGCTTGGCAGGGTTTTAACTCGTAGTTTAACCTCACCTTGTTCAGTAAATTTGATCGCGTTACTCAACAAGTTCATTAAAACCTGACGTAACATTTTTTCATCGGTTTCCACACCGACAGGTAATTCTTCGTCTGCTTGATAGATAAAGTTAACCCCTTTTTGATCGGCTTTGATTTGAAAAATCTCCACAATTCCCTGAACAAAAGAAGGAAAGTGCATTTCAACTGGGTGTAGCTCCATTTTGCGAGCTTCAATTTTCGAGAGGTCAAGAATATCATTAATCAGTGTTAGCAAGTGAGTACCGCACTGATTGATAATCTCAACTCCTTTTTTCTCTTTCCCAGCGATCGCTCTTGATTGTTGCAAGATCTGGGCATAACCCAAGATCCCATTTAGAGGAGTTCTTAATTCATGGCTCATGTTTGCCAAAAATTCACTTTTAGCTTGGTTTGCAGAATCTGCCCCTTCTTTCGCTTCTTGCAGTTGCAAGGTACGCTCTTCAACTCGATGTTCCAGCTCTTCGTTTGTGTTTGCTAGAGCAGTAAATGACTGTCTCAGTTGCTCCGCCATGCCGTTAAACGATTGAGCCAAAATACTCAACTCATTAATTTTGAACTTTTCATCTACATTTTGATTTAGTTCTCCAGCGGCGATCGCTTTTGAAGCCTGATTTAA
>JBDKJC010000126.1:0-7626 GCA_039796815.1 Cyanobacteriota bacterium
TTTTGCCTGACGATCTACATCTTTACTAGGTGGAATACCTTCCATGTTAATAATGCCCTGAATCACCGAACCAACTATCGGTGCAGCAACAGTAGAACCAAAGGTATACTTTCCATGAGGCTCATCCACTACTGCTAAAACTGCATATCGGGGTGCTTCTACGGGAAATATACCCACAAAGCTAGTAATTTTGGCTTTGGCATCATATCCCCCGCGATTGATCGCCTTTTGAGAAGTACCCGTTTTACCTGCAATACGATATCCAGGAATTTTTGCAGCATAGCCACTGCCATCTTCAACCACCTCTTCCATCATTTCTAAAACCGTCTTGGCAGTTTTGGGCGAGAAGATTTGTTTACTGTTTGCTGGTTGAACATAGTGCAGATAGCCTTTGTAGTCTGATAAACCTTTAACTACGTGGGGAGTAATTAATTTCCCCTGATTAGCCAAGGCTGCATGAAGCTGAATTAATTTAAGGGGAGTCAAGGAAAAACCTTGACCAAAGGCGGTGGTGGCAGGTTCAATTTCTCTGACT
Source organism: Cyanobacteriota bacterium (assembly GCA_039796815.1). Taxonomy (GTDB): domain Bacteria; phylum Cyanobacteriota; class Cyanobacteriia; order Cyanobacteriales; family Xenococcaceae; genus Waterburya. The sequence continues at coordinate 536 of JBDKJC010000126.1, forward strand.
GTAAATTCTACTTCGTTTTTTAATCTGCCTGGGGTATAGCCAGGAATATCAAAATCTATTTGATCTTCAATGCCTAATTTTTGCAGATCGCGATAGTACTCTAAAGGTTTCATCCGTTGCATCGCCTCGATCATACCAACATTGCTGGAATACTTCAGAATTTCCGTAAGAGATAATTTTCCTCTAGCCCCTTCTTTGTCAAAATCATGGTTACGCACTATCGCATCTTTAATTTTAATTTCTCCCGTGTCATTAAAGGTATCGTCAGGCTTAATGACTCCCGCATCTAAAGCTAAGGCAAGATTGATTGGTTTAAAGGTTGAACCAGGTTCATAAAGATCGGTGATCGCCCAGTTTTTAAATAGTTCAATTCCGTATTTATAGTAGGTATTGGGATCGTAAGTGGGTTCTGATACCAAAGCAGCGATCGCTCCATCACGGACATCCATGACAATTACCGTACCCCGCTTGGCCTTATATTCATCCATCTGCACCTTGAGAGCATTGCGGGCAATCTGCTGTAGTCTCATGTCGATAGTTAGCTGCAATCGCAGATCGTCGAAGTTAAATAGTTGTTGCGATCGCTCTAAATCTCCTGGATGAAATATAGATTTGGAGTTTTCAAAACTGCGCTTCATCTTCCAGCTAATCGGCTTGCGTTCTAAAAGCTTGTTTTGAGTGTATTCTACCCCTGCTTGGGGTGTACGAGAACTGTCGAGATTAACATATCCTGTCACTTCGGCTGCCATCTCTTGGTGAGGATAGAAGCGAGTATAGTTTTGCTTAAGATCCAAACCATCAATTTGCATCGCAGTAATTTTCTCTTTAACCGATTCGGGGAGATCTTCCGATAAACGAATTCCCCAATCTTGTTTGGCAAAGATGGCTAGCAGTTCCGCTGGCGTTTGATTACCCAATATTTCTGAGAGTTGTTCGGCAATTTCTGCTGCGGGTACTGGTTCTGAGTTACGTATAAATAGATGAGGATGGACGTAAAGTGTATAGGTTATAAGATCGGTAGCTAAGACATTTTGCTGGCGATCGACAATTTTACGACGAGGAATATAAAAATTGAGCTTAGTTGTTTGCTGATCGATCGCGATCTGACTTAATTTTTTTCCTTCGGGTGCTTGTTCATACTTAATCACAGGATCGATCACCTGAAGATAGTACAATTTAGCTCCTAAAGCAAACGCTCCAATTACTAAGATACCCCAGACGAGAAATAATCTGGCGATCGCCGAGTTGTTGGTTGGCATCGCTCGATTGCTCAAATGACGATGCTGTAGTTGTTTTCGTTTAGCTAGTTTAGGGGAATTATGGCTATTTGACTTGAGAGGGAATTTAAACTTAGATTTGGACATAGTTGAGCTGCTCAGCTGTCTAATATTTAAGATTAATCATTGGTATTTCTCTACTAGCTAAATAAATTAAATAAAAAGAAGCAGGAATTGATACTAACGAATAACTCTAAAAATCTCAAATATTTTTGGCTTAATATCCCAAACTATTATATTTAAGCTCTGCTATTTTTGACTGGGTTTGCTGAAGATTGGCTGGTTTTTTCGGTTGAACTTGAGCAGGATTAATAAAAATCGCCGATTCTGGCTTAGATATGGTCAAATTCTTGTTTTGCGCTGCTTCTTGAGCAATCTGATACTTAATCTTTTCGTTGTCTGCTACTAATTGACGTTCCTGTAGCTGTAAATCTTCCAAATGTTGATATTCTTGACTCCATAGCTGAGGAATTTTCACCGTCGAGGCATAGAGACTAATGCTGGCAGTCATGGTAGCGATCGCCACGCAAAAAGAACTTTTTTGGATTAGACAAAGGGTTTTCAGATTCTTCGGCAAGACTTGGGAATTGGGAAAAGCCTTCGATTTAACAACTTCTGCTTTTTCAACTGGCGATTCCCTTTGGGCTGGCGAAGCCAATCGCTGAACTATGTTCGGTTGATTAACAACTTCGCACTGTTGAGCTTGAGGATAATAGTAATCAGACAAAAAATCGGGTTTTCTAAGAGCAGACATCGATCGATCTCCATCTTTTTGGTTAAGTCATTGGGCGAATCTTAGCTTACATTCCCAAAAATGATAAGAGCAAAATGATTAAAATTAATAGTTGATCTTGAAGTCAATAAAGATAAGATGAAGTTCAGATCGAGATTGACTAAAAAAATATTTTTGTTTAATTTTTTTGGTTTTAAGCGATATTAATAAGAATTTAATTACAGCTATAAATAAAACTATGCAGGTAATAATTGTGGGTGCTGGTCCTACAGGCACAGTACTAGCGCTCATGCTAGTCAAAAAAGGGATTAAAGTAAAACTCATCGAAGCGTCTCGCGATTTTAAACGACAATTTCGGGGGGAGGGTTTGATGCCCAGTGGTTTGGATGCCCTGGCACAAATGGACTTGCTCAAACTATTATCAGATGTTCCCCATCGAACTATCGATGCTTGGGAATTTTTGTTATCTGACCGTAGTTTATTTAAAGTCAATGAGCCGATAGAGGCAGGAGGAAGCTGCACCACAGTAGTTTCACAACCTCATTTATTAGCAGCAATTATTCAGCAGGCACAAACCCATCCTCAATTTGAATTTATCCAGGGAGAAGCCGTTCAAGATCTTTTATCAGTTAATAATCGTATTTGTGGCGTTAAACTTGCTTCTGGAACAGAAATTAATGCCGATCTAGTAATTGCTGCTGATGGACGTAATTCACTAGTTCGCAAAAAAGCAGGAATTGATTTAACTAAGCTGCAAAGTGGGATAAATATTCTGTGGTTCAAATTTGATTCGGGAACTTTATCTCGATCGAGCAATATCTTTTATTCCATTATTAATCTTCAAAGTAAAGAAGCCTTTGGTTTGTTCAGAAGTTCATCTGGTCAATTACATATTGGCTGGGGACTTCATGCAGACGATAATTACGATTGGAAAACCGTTAATTGGGTAGAAAAACTGGCTGCTACGTCTCCTCCTTGGTTAGCAGAACATATCCTCAAACATCAAGCTAGCCTAACTAAACCCATGCTATTATCAGTTGTCGTCGGTAGATGCGATCGCTGGTCAATTCCTGGACTACTTTTACTGGGTGATGCAGTTCATCCCATGTCACCAATCCGCGCCCAGGGAATTAATATGGCATTTCGTGATGCGATCGTCGCTGCCAATCACTTAGTTCCGATACTTAGTAATTCAGCAGCTAATTTAAGTCAGATTGACGAGGTATTACCCTCGATTCAACAAGAAAGAGAGCCAGAAATTATCCGTATTCAACAACTACAGGCACAGGAAATGGGTCAGGCAGAACTACTACACAACAGCGCCTTTGTTCGCTGGGGCGCTCAAACCTTTGCGCCGATAATTGGTCCAGGGATTAAGTATTCTTGGTTAAAAAGACAAAAGCAACTACGCCAGGGAGTAACTAAGGTAGCTATAAACTATAAGCTATAAGCTATTAAACTTCTTGAAATTGCCGAGCATGAAATTTAGCATATGCTCCATTTTTATTTAGCAATTGCTGATGATTACCAGACTCAATTATTTGCCCTTTTTCTAATACTAAAATTCGATCTGCTCGTCGGATAGTAGCTAATCGATGAGCAATCACAAATACTGTGCGATCGCGCATAATTCTTTCTAGGGCTTCTTGCACAAGTGCTTCAGATTCTGAATCCAACGCCGAGGTAGCTTCGTCTAAAATTAAAATCTGCGGATTGAGTAAAATTGCTCGGGCGATCGCAATTCTCTGTCTTTGTCCGCCTGAAAGGTTTACTCCTCTTTCTCCTACGTAGGTAAAGTAACCTTGAGCTAATTCACTAATAAATTGATGAGCGTTAGCAATTTTGGCAGCAGCCTCAATATCTTTGAGTTCTAAATTAGTTTTGCCAAAAGCAATATTTTGCGCAATTGTACCAGAGAATAAAGTAGTTTCTTGTGGCACAATGCCTATTTGCCTTCTCAGACTTTTGAGGGTAACATCTTGAATATTAACGCCATCAATTAAGATTTTTCCGCGATCGACATTATAAAAGCGCGGTAATAGATTAACTAAAGTAGACTTGCCTGCACCCGATGAACCTACTAGGGCAATAGTTTCTCCAGGATGCGCCAGTAAGCTTAAATTATTAATTACAGCAACATCAGATTTATAGCTGAAGCTAACCTCAGCGTATTCAACTTTACCTGTTACTGATTCCAAAGCGATCGCCTGTTCTTGTTCCATAACTGCGGGTTGAATTGCTAATAACTCAAAGATTTTATCTACAGATGCCTGTCCTTCTTTAAAGCGGTTATAGTTACTTGTCGTATGAGTAATGGGGTCAATTAATAGTGCCACTCCTGTGATGTAGCTGACAAAATCCTTGCCTGTTAAATTTCCCAAAGATATTTGCCATCCACCTAAGAAAAAGATAAACAGGACGGTCATGATCAGTAAAAAACTCACCACCACAAACTGAAATGCCTTAACCTTCTCCGCCTGATATTTAGCTTGACGATTGGCTTCTGCTTCTCGATAAAACCGCTCTAATTCATATTCCTCGGCGGCAAAAGCTTGAACTAAACGAATCCCGCTCAATACTTCCGTTAATAAAGCTGACAGATTAGAAATCCGATTTTGACTACGCCGTGAATAGTTTAAAAGTTTATCCCCAAATGCGCCAATAATTATCCCCATCAAAGGGGCTAAAATCAAAGTTGCGATCGTTAACTGCCAATTAAGCCAGAGCATATAGCCCAACACCACAATTAACTGTAAAATACAGGGGACAAAATCGTGGAAAAACTGATTGATCACTTCCCCAATGCGATCGATATCTTCAGTTAAACGATAGGTTAAATCTCCTGTTTTAACCATTTCAAAATAATTCAGGCTTAACTTCTGTAAATGACTATAGACAGCGGTGCGTAGCTTTAAAGCTGCGTTGAGAGAAGCTTTTGCCATCAGAGAATCTTGTCCATATTGAGCCACCCCCTGCAACAAAAATACGATTGCTGCTAATCCAGCAATCTTGGCAATACTGCTAGGATCGCCTTTACCAATATATTGACTTACTTCTCCTGCTAACCAAGCTTTAATCGGCCAAAAAATCGTAAAGATCAGTGTGCAGATAAAAGCCCAAAAGATAATTAGGCTCTGGGGTTGAATAAAAGGAAGGAGTTGCCAGTAACTACGATTCTTCAAAAGGATCTCAGGGTAATTATCATAGTCATCAGTCTACACCAGAGATTATTGCTGTCAATTATTTTAAGTCTAAATGTATCATAGATGACAAAAAATTGACAAAAAAAAGTGCGCTGTCTAAGGACGCACCTTTGAAATTGGTAAATAATAATGAATATCTAGTCTTAAACCTATTATTTCATAACTTTTTTAAAATATTAATATTTTCATCTAATCTTGCTTTAACAAAGACTAACTTTATCTTAACTTTATAGAAGTAAACTAATTAACCTATATTAAGCGATAAATTTGATTAAAGCGATCGCCAAAGTATTATTTCTAGCTATTTTTTATTTATCTCAGGGAGTAAGCATTTTACAATAAGAGAGTTTAATAATTGAACCTTCAAACATCTGGCGATGACTGTTGCTCCTCAGCCCAAAATAAATCTAACCTCCCGTCTAGTGCAAGGCATCTTGTCAATTAAGCCCTTAGCTGACTTTGCTAAATCCCGCGCTCGTCAGATGATGATTAAGCGTGCAGAGTCAATTGGCGTACCCTGGCGAGAGAATGTTCAGCAGTTAAGCGATCGCAATTGGTCTGAAGATTTTACTCAAATCCAGAATCCAAACCTCGAATATCCAGACTATTACACCACTTCTTTTCATGCTTATCCAGAAGGCAATTTAAGTTGGAAAGCTGCTTGGGAGGTAGAATCAGCGGCTCGCTCTGTCCATGCTAAAATCTGGCCAGAAGTCGGTGTTAACGGCGACACTATGCTGAGGCAAAATTATCATCAAGCATTACAGCAGCATCTAACAATTACCCCCAAAACGATTCTCGATCTTGGTTGTGGTGTCGGAATGAGCAGTATTGCTCTACAAGAAATTTATCCCCAAGCGCAGATTACAGGCATCGATCTTTCTCCATATTTTCTCTGCGTAGCTCAACATCGAGCAAAACAGCAGCAACATTCAATTAAATGGATTCATGCTGCTGCTGAATCTACAGGTTTAGCTAATCAAAGTTTTGATTTAGTTTCAGCTTCCTTGATGTTTCATGAGCTTCCCACTACCGCAACTGAGGCAATTATTACAGAAGCTCATCGTTTGCTACGTCCAGGAGGTTATTTATCCATTATGGATATGAATCCTCAGTCCCAAATATTCCAGAAAATGCCCCCTTATATATTGACTCTACTTAAAAGTACTGAACCCTATTTCGATCAGTATTTTACGTTAGATATAAAACAAATATTTATTGAAGCAGGTTTTACTATTCCTAATATTTCTATTACCACTCCTCGACACAGAATAATTATCGCCCAAACTCAGTAACTGGCAAAATATGACGTTGTAGGACTAAAATTCATTTGCATCGATGTAACGTAAAGTCAAATACATTAACCCAACAAAAACTGCTATCCCTACTAAGATCACTCCCATCAAAGTGTAACCCGACTTAAACGCGATCGCTGTAGTCAACAAAAAGGGAACTCCTAATATCGTTGAGGCTATAACACGCTTACGAGGAGTCCAACGAATATTAAGGTTTGAGCCAATTTGACCATCTCCACCAATAGCGCTGGGTACTTGGGCTTCTTGAGATTTCTTCGTTGCTCCTGTAACCAATCTTTCAGGTAAATTATACTTTTTGTAGTCCATAGCGAGATTCTAAATTTGTTTAACTGCTTAATCACAGACATGGCAAAGAATAGATTAACGCTACTATTAAAAAATGACCACTAAATATTAATAGTCAAAATAAACATTCTCGATCGCTACGACGAGAGCGATCGCAGTGGCTGTAGTAAAATCTGCGCGCAATGTTACTAAACTACACTAGTTTTTAAATAGTTAATTAGTGCCTGCAATCCTAAACGATAGCTATCTGCACCAAAACCGCTAATTTGTCCAATAG
>JBDKJC010000127.1:0-7598 GCA_039796815.1 Cyanobacteriota bacterium
CTAAGATGGCAGAGAACGTCAAATATAAACCCCAACTAATCCTCAGACTATCTGGCAAGACTGCCACGGCAGAGACAACTATTACAAAATAAGCCAGCAATAGCCATTGCATCAGCTGGATCGTCTTTAAGGTTTTGCGGCAACTACTACAGTGTTGTGTATGTTGATGATAGCGATCCAGTAAAATTTGACGAGAAGTTTCTGTTGTAGAAGCAGAATTAACACTCTTTTCATCCCAGGGTAATTTACCATCACAATAGCGATCGAACCATGAATGAAACTCAATTACCAAAAGATCGGCGCTGGTAGGCATTTTATAAGCAGTTTTCCAATGCTTATCTTGCAAAAAGCTTTCCTGTTGATTGAGTAAAACCATGTCTCCATCTAAAATAGCATTACGATTTTGGATATGATCCCACCAGCGAGGGGTTAAAAAATGAAGCTTTTGAGCAAAATTGCGGGGAAATTGAGCCACGATTCGAGATTTACCAGGGGAAACAGGTAGACAATAAGTTACCAATCCTATTTGTTTATCTCCACCAGGCAAAACGATGTCATATTCCAAATGACAGGGAGGTTCAAAAATAATTTTCGTAGTAAAAGGTCTATTGACTTGCGCTTCAATGATCTCCATAGTTGATCGCACGATATTTAGAGGAATTGGCATAGCGCGATCGCGATTTCCTTGAATGCCATGATGAGCAAAAGGAACATGACTAGGATCGGCAACGTTTTCTACTAGCGTCTGCCAGTCATACTCTAAATCTCGCACCATTGAAGACCAAACATAACCTTGACTACCTATCTTAGGAGATAGAGGTAAAGCAGTTTGAGCAGCGATTTCTGGTGTATCTGCATCCATCCATACCCAAAATAAGTCGTTTGATTGCCGTGAAGGATAGACAGTCGCGCAAAAATTTTTACTTTGTTTAGCAATCAGATCGGGATTATCAGCTTGAGGAATGCGAGTACAATCTCCCCTAGTATTAAATTGCCAGCCATGATAGCTACACATTAAATTACCAGAATCATCAATCCTTCCTTCACTCAAAGGCGCAAGTCGATGGGGACAGCGATCTAAAAATACTTGATAAGTTGATGATGAGCTTGGTTTCCAAATTACTAAAGGAATTCCGAGTAAGGTGGCAGTAGTCGGTTTTCGGGGATCGATATCTTCAACAGGTAATAGGGGATACCAGTGCTGAAAAAAATTAAACGACGACATATTTTTAGCTCAAATACTACTCTAATTAAGTATAGATTGAATAAAGCGATCGCCTTTTTGTCTAAGAATTTCAAAAACTATCTTAGCTAGCTAATATCGACAATACGCCAAATTTTTCCGTCTTTAAACGAGAATTGAGAGCGTCCATTCAGATTAATCGTACTACCAGACTTTATTCCATTAGGTAAATCCTGAGCTAGTATTCTTTCGTAGATAATTTCTACAGAAGCTTCATTTTGAGATACATCACAACGGCTGATAGTTTGCTTTCTGGACTTAAAAAGAGCTTTAGATTGCTCTGCCATAGCGCGAAATTCACTTGCACCATTTGCTTTGGCATTTACTTCACCTTGAGATATATTTTGAAATTTGATTTCTGGATGCAATAAACACATCATCCCATCTATATCAAATGTGTTGTATGCCGAAATGTACTGCTCGATTAAATATTTTCCTAATTCAGATGGTGCGTAAGGCTCGGCAAAAGTAAAACATTCAGGTGTATCTCCATGCAATTCCAAATACTCTAGTTTGGCTTTACCCTCTTCTATAGTAGGTAAATGTCCAGCTTGAACCCACCACATCGCAAAATGTTCATTCTGATATTTTTCAAACCATTTACGACGACGGGCAAAGAAATTGCCATGCAGGCTTTGGTAAACATAAATTTTTAATTGTTCTACGCTTTGCCAGAGTGATATGTTGACTAATATCTTTGGATCTGAATATGCCTGAAGATCGGTCGCATTACCCGATTCAGTTTGTAATCGCCAAATAAACCCAGGACTTTTTTCTGCGACTAAATTAACTTCGTTTAGTGCATTGGCAAATTCCGCCATAATTGGATCGTTTAAAGGAGCTTTCATTTTGGCAATATTTATTTGAGCAAGATGATAATTATTTTGTAGCGAACTTGCTTTGTCGTTCATAATTTTATTCTCAGCGTTCAAACACCAATCATTATAAGTTATGCCCAAATTGCTCAATTTTTAATGCAGCGATCGCTTATTTAATTGCTTGAATATAGAACTTTGCGCCTAACAATAAAGTATAAATGCGACGTTGTATTTAGCTGTTTGCGCTCAACTTGACGAACGATTTTAAAGCCCATCTGCTTCCATAGACGAAGTACTTTGCTATTTGTCTCAATAATAGAAGCCATAACATAGTCCATTCCTTGGTTAGCTATATACTGCTCGAACTGTTTTAGTAGCGGGTATAGTAGTCCCTTACAACGATGTGCTGGTGCTAACATAATCAAACCTACCCACCAAACTTTTTCTTCTGGATAGTTTCGCATACCTTCAATAAGACCTATTAGTTCATTTTGCGAATTGAAAATACCCAGCATATATTTGTCATTTAGGGTTTTACCTGTTGGGATGGCGGTAAATTCGTCTATTGCTGCTGTTGCTGAAGGGGGTTGTCCTTCCATTAGATAGTTGTAGTCAGCGCATTTTTCATAAAACTTTTGGAGTGTGTCTGCATCGTTTATTTCTAAATTTTTTACTGAGCAGTCAAAATCACTCAACTCAAACTCTGTTATGCCAACCATGATGGGCGAAAAAGCTTACCAAAATTACTGTCTACATCACATTATAAGTTGAGAAGAATTTATTTATTATTTATAAAGAGTAATTCTGGTTTTGGCGATCGCTTTTTACGTGAATTTTACAATAATTAAATGCCAACTTGCTCATGAGATGATCCATCCAAGCAGTATTGGTAAACTGCGGTATCTTAAAAATTGAATGGCATTTTTAATTTGTAAACTATGAGCAATTTATCTCTAGATTCAAAACAAACATTAGAGCAACTTCATTGGCGTTATGCCACTAAAAAATTTAATTCCGAGCGGAAAATACCTGAAGTAACTTGGAAAACCCTAGAGCAAAGTTTGGTGTTATCCCCTTCATCTTTTGGTTTACAACCTTGGAAATTTTTGGTAATCCGTAATCCTGAAATACGCCAGCAGCTTTTACCACACTCATGGGGACAAACTCCAGTTGTTGATGCTTCCCATCTAGTTGTTTTCGCAATTAAAAATAATATTGACGATACTGATGTCGATCGCCATATTCAGAGAATGGCACAAGTACAGCAAACTAAGCCTGAAAATTTATCAGGTTTGGGCAACATGGTTAAAGGTTTTCTGGAACAGCCTCCCTATCCTCTTGATGTCAACAATTGGGCCGCAAGACAAGTTTATATTGCTCTAGGATTTTTTATGACCTGTGCTGCAATGTTAGAAATTGATACGTTGCCGATGGAAGGATTTGCTCCCGCTAAATATGATGATGTTTTGGGACTAAACAACCAAGGCTATAGTTCTGTCGTTCTTTGCGCTGCGGGATACCGTGCTGAGGATGATAAATATGCCACTAATCCTAAAGTTCGTTATCCTACTGATGAAATAGTTACGTACGTAGATTAATTTCATTTCACCTAATCATAAATTTAATTAATCTTACGGGCAGTTATGATTTAACTGCCTTTTTTCGGTTTACGTTTTCTTCTCGATCCTAGTTGACTATACTTAATATATATAAACAAAACACCATAAAACTTAAATCTAGCTGTGGGATCTACTGAGACCACAAGCTGCAATTATCTTGATCTACCATTCATGCAATCAACTCCCAACTTAGACCAATTCATCCCTGAACCTTTAACCAGATTTGCCTATCAGGGTTTTCAAGAAAGTAAAAAAGTATTTGGCTTTGTTCACAAACTAGTGAGCGATCGCTTGACAAATACGGTTATTCCCGAACAAGCAAGCAAAAGTCAGCCTCTTGCACCAGAAATATTGGAAAAACTTCAGGTAAAACTCAAAGCGTTAGAAGAAAAAGACTGGCAGGATGCCCAGCAGGGTGTTTATCCTCAGAGTCTACTGTTTGATAATCCTTGGTCTGATTTTTTTCGTTACTATCCTGAAGTTTGGCTAGATATGTTTAAAATTTGGCAACGATTGGACAAGAAAGAATTTCAAAGTTTTGATCAAACAATTGATCGAGCAGGCTATCCTGACTATTATCTCCAAAATTTTCACTACCAAACAGATGGTTACTTAAGTGAGATGTCTGCTAATCTTTATGATTTGCAGGTAGAGATTCTATTTAACGGTGCAGCGGATGCCATGCGTCGGCGAGTTCTTGCCCCGCTAAAACAAGGACTTCAGGCTTTTGCTCATCTATCATCTACACAAATAAAGGTTTTAGATGTTGCTTGTGGAACAGGTCGCACCTTAAGAATGCTGCGGGGGAGTCTACCTAAAGCGTCTTTATATGGTGTAGATTTATCTCCTACATATCTTCGTAAAGCAAATCAATTGCTGTCAGAAATCTCTGGTGAATTACCCCAGTTAGTTCAGGCAAACGGAGAAAAATTGCCTTACCTCGACAACTATTTTCATGGGCTTACTTCTGTATTTTTATTCCATGAACTACCTGCTGTTGCTAGACAAAACGTGATTAATGAAGCCTATCGTGTTCTTCAGCCAGGAGGAGTATTAGTTATTTGTGACTCGATGCAGGCGATCGATTCTCCTGATTTTCAACCGATGATGAACAATTTTCCTGCTATTTTTCACGAACCTTATTACAGGCACTACACAACAGATAATCTTGAAGAACGTCTAACTACAGCAGGGTTTATCGATCTTAAGGTAGAAAATTATTTTGTGAGCAAATATTGGACTGCCTATAAGCCTCAGTAGTGCTGATTATCCGATTACGGTTTTAAATTAGATTCTCTCAAAATGTTAATCACAGTTCACAATCTTGTAGAAAGCTACTTTGGTGAAACTGTGATTTTTAATGTGAGTTAGAGTTGAACTAAAATTTAAGAATAAAATTAGGAATTACAATAGAGTAATAGTTCATCAGAGGCTAGTGACTAACGACAGTGAATGATCGCTTTAATAAACTGCTTCAAATTAATACTTCGGGACTTGGCTGCTGGGCTAGTATCATCTTGGCGGTTTTCGTTTTGACCAGCGTGGGTTTAGGTTGGGTCATCAAAGGCTTTGTCATTTCCATCGCCCTACTGTTGATCGCTCCTGCGATCGCTTTTTGGGGATTCCAATGGTGGTTGAAGCGTAAACTGATTCAAGCTCAATGTCCTGTCTGTAGTTATGAGTTTACAGGATTTAAGAATACTGAATTTAACTGTCCTAGCTGTGGTGAAGCGTTACAGGTAGAGGCTGAAAGCTTTTCCCGTATAACTCCTCCTGGAACAATCGACGTAGATGCTATTGAGGTTTCGGCGAAAACGATTAAAGAAAGTAATTAATTATCAGTTGAAATATTCAGAATAAACTTATGTTGACTCTGAGTGCGATCGCCGACATAGATTTGGTAATAACCTGCTTCCCACACTCCAGAAATTTCTGGTTTTAAGCCTGATGTTTCATCACCCAAAACACAGAAACTATCGCCAGAATTGGGACCCACAACTAGTAATGTCGGTTGCCCTCCAGCCGCTTCCACAGTCAAACGCATGTAGTCGATTCTTTGTGACAAATTTATTTTATAGCTTGGGCTATCTGCAATGAAGCCACAGCCTTGACTATCAGTAGAACCACCAGAAAGCCCTTCTATTGTTTTGTTATTTTGAGCTAATGTTGCGTTGGCAAAACTATTATTTGCTAAGCCACTTTTTAGGTTAATTAACAATATACCTGATGTTAAAAATACAAAGGCGATCGCGTTGATCTTAAATAAACCTATATTTGTCAAGCTAAACATTTAGTTGTTTTCAGTAAATTTACTCAAGAGTTAAGTTATAAAGATAAAGTTTAGTAAAAACATTTAGTGATTTTACCGATAAAATTATTCCTAATTATACTAAATTGCTAATTGTTATTCAAAAATACTGTTCCACTTACTGAATAGGCATATTAGATTCTTGCTTGAATCATGATAAATTACCCAAACAAGAGAAAAAAGGGTAAAGGTTAAAGGAAAAAAATATTAGTCTACTATTCATGCAAGAGATTTATTTAACCAATTACTTTTTAACATTATTACTTAATAAATAATTTAAAATAACGAACTGTATGCTAAAGGACTAGCTCCGTATATGCTTTAGGATCAAAAAGCTTTTCAACTGTAATTATTATTAATTATACTTGAAATATATCTTGTTTATTCATCTTATTAATATTTTTATGTTATTTAGCTATAGCTTTACTAAAACTTTAAACTATTGACCTGTTCAATCTACTATAAAGAATTTATAACAGTAATTACTAAAATATTTTTAAAAATTTCTAAGAAAATCGTAGCGTTTTATTTTATATTTAAGGAATATACATATGACTAACCTTCAGAGAGATAACGCTTATAATCCCAATCGGCGAGCAGAATTTGACATTAATATAGAAGAATATCTACTCAAGCTGAAACGTCGTTGGTTGCCAGCTCTATCTGTTTTTGTAGTGACTGTTGGAACTACTCTCGTTCTCACCAGCTTCTTAGAAAAAACTTATCAATCTGAAGGAAAGATACTATTTAAAAAAAATACTCCCAATGCGCTACTAAATTTGGGGGAAGATACTAATGAATTTAATTCCTTACTCAATACTCAGACTCCTCTCAGTACGGAAAAGCTGAGGATGATCTCCGAGCCAGTATTACAACAAACTATCGACCAGCTAAAGTTAGAAAATTCTCTTGGTGAACCACTTAAAGTAAAAGAGTTAAAAGAAAAACTAGCGATCGAAATAGTTGGCGGAAGTGATGTTATATCCATCGAATATAAAGATCCCAACCCAATAATTGCTTCTAAAGTAATTAATACTCTAATGGATGTTTACATCAAAGAGCATGTTCGCAGTAATAAGTCGGCTACTGTAAATGCGGATAGTTTTATCTCCAGTACAATACCCAAAATTGAAACTAAATTAGATAGTCTCGAGGCTAACTTACAAGGCTTCTATGAAAAAAACCAAGTTGTAGATTTACAGGAAGAAAAAAGAACTCTGGTTACCGATATTGGTACGCTTAATCGTGAAATATCAGGTGTTGGTGCCGAATTGCAGGGTAAAAAAGCGCAGACCGATAGTTTGCAAAATCAATTAGGCTTAAACTTGAGACAAGCAATTAGCACAGTTCAATTAGGAAACACACCTCAAGTACAAAGTATTCTTGAGGAACTTAACACTACAGAAGCAGAGTTATCTAAAGAAAGACAGCGGTTCAATGATAACCATCCAGCAGTTATTAGCCTCCAACAGAAGAAACAAAATTTAAATTCCCAACTACAAGGGTTGATTCGAGAGTATGTCGGCACAAAAGTTTCCGAAGGATTATTGTTGAGCGATAATCTTAAGGAGAATCAAGTCGAGAAATTTATTAATCTCAAGATCGACGAA
>JBDKJC010000128.1:0-7595 GCA_039796815.1 Cyanobacteriota bacterium
AGGTAACCCAGGTACAGCATTACAACCATTTTTCAGCAAACATCCTTGGACTGACTCTAAGGCTTCGACAATAGCGTTATTTTCACCATGTTCGCGAATATAATACATATTGCCAAAACGAGTTTGCAGCTCAATCCAGAAATTACGAGGCAGTAATTCATATACATCGTCACCAATGCTAAAAGCTAGTAGGTTTCCGCCTCGACTATCAGCTACTAATAAAATACTTTTGTCATCTAAACCCCAAAATTTCTTGACTGCACGACCAGGAGAGCGATCGTATTGAGTTAAAACACGCATTTTCCAGCCTGTTTGCGCCTCAAAGTCTTCGAGATTTTCAATTAAAGACTTCTCCTGTAACTCTGGCAATAAGTTAGCCAAATCGACCACTGGAGTGACTTCACTCGGTAATAATTCTGGATTGTTAACTGCTAAAGCGGGGGGAGTTAACCAAGTGACTAAAACCAGTAAACAAGCCCCTAAAATCAGCAAGGAGCGCTGTATAAACTTATTGGCCATGATTATTTTGTTTAAAAAATTATTAGTATCCAAATTCGGCTTTATAAAAGTGTTCTTATTTTCGTTACATTTATTTACCTTACTCTAAGATTATCAGTTATTAGTCGTGCTGGACGCAATAGCAACGAAAAAAATTCAACCACACTGTAGATTGATGATTGTTTGAACGCAATTTATGCAAAACATTATTGATTCTAGGAAATCCTTTAGGGTTTATCCTTTAGGACTTGGCGATCGCGATTAGACTTAACCTTTGAGACAGGAAAACCTTGGCGTCGGGGAACATCTAAACGATCCGCTTGAGGACTGCGCCATACTTTCCAAGCAGCTTTTGCTCCAGCAACCAAACCAAAACTACTTTGTTGCACCTGCTGTACTTGCTGTTTCGCCACTACTAATCCGCGATCGACCTGTTGCACTACTCCTGTGGCGTTGTTAATACCTTGATTAAGCTCGTCAGTTAATTCGCCAACTTCTTTCCCTGTCAGACGAATTGCTTCCAAGGTTGGAGGAAACTCGCGATTTAGAGTATCAAAGAGTTTTTCAGCGCTACGAGCAGCTCTACCCACTTCTTGTAGAGTCGGAATAGTTACTAGTAAAACAGCAAATAGGCTAAAAGAGACTAGTAGTAAGGAAAGTCCTAGCCAAAATAAAGGATCTATCATAAAAGTTGAGCAGTCAGCATCCTCTAATTCTAAAGGCGATCGGTCATGGTCGAGTTTAAATCTCGATTTATCTCCAATTTACTAGCTTTAGTAGTTGCTCGACTAGTTTCGATACCTGTGGCGATCGCTAATTTTAATCTTTCTAAAGTTTCTTCCCAATTTTCTAAGGTACTCTCTGAAAAGCGATCTGCCTGTAATTGAATACTACTAGTTAAATCTTCAGCCAATTCTGGCAAAGCCTCAGCTGATTTTTTAATTACTTTTCTAGTTTCTCTTCCAGTACGCGGTGCGACCAACAATCCTACTAAAGTACCGATGGCGCTCCCAATCATCAAACCACTTAGGAACACTTCTGCTGAATTTTTCTTGGGCATATGCTAAGACTTACCTCAATTTATTGATTAATTTAGGCTGAGCAGTAAATATATAGTTTCCATCATATTAGGTTAAATTTAATACAACTCAACCTTAAATAAGCTAATAGTCACTTTATCGAAAAACTCATATTTAAATAAAGAGTTAAATTAAGCGCATTATGCAAATAATTTAAATTGTAACAATTTAATAACTTATGTGATTTAATTAAATACTAATACATTTTATAATTTCAATATGCATACTTATCTAATCTATTTAAATTAGCTAGGTTTATTAACTCAATGATGAATCTGCATCATTGCGCAAAAATGCGAAAATATTGCGTTTAAAATTTATCCCAAAATTTATTCCATTTTGCTCGGCTAAACTAAAAATACTTGGCTAAAAAATTTCTATTTTAAATTAATTTTAGCAATACCCAAATGCAAAGATTACAGAATGAAAGTATAGTTGACATTCAAGTTACACAATCGGCTCAAGGCTTTCCGTCGGCAAATAGCACCTACGATCTGGCAATTGTGGGAGCAGGTATATCCTGTGCTTATACCTTAATTCACTATATTTCTTTACTGGCAGAAAAACGAGCTTCAACTGAGGAAAAACAAGAGCAACCAACGATTAAAGTGGCAGTTTTCGATAAATCTGGGGAGTTTTGGACAGGTATTCCCTATGGTAATCGATCGGGTCAGCAATCTCTGATTATTACTTCCCTCAAAGAGTTTTTACCTCAGCCAGAGTGCGATCGCTTTACTGATTGGTTAAGAGTCAATTACAATTCTGTGGTCTCCAGTCTCCAAGCAAGATCTGGTATTTTAGATAGCCAGTGGCTAGAATCTTATCAGCAAGCAATGGAGCAGAATAATTGGTCGCAAATTTTTGTACCGCGATACTTATTTGGTTGGTACTTAAAAGAGCGTGTAGCCAGTTTATTAGAGCAAGCAGCAGCAGAAAATTATTTACAGTGCCAGTTAATTCAAGCAGATGTCAGTAAGATTCAAAAATACTCAACAGCTTATCAAATTAACACCACAGAGAGTAATTGCTTCCTAGCCACCAAAGTAGTTTTGGCGATTGGTAGTCCCCCTAACAAAGCAGCTTTTTTGAGTAAATTAGAATCTTTAGAGCGATCGCCTTTTGGAGATGCAGTTTGCTCGATTGCCGATATGTATGAACCTTCTCAAGATCATAACCTTAAGCTTATCCTAAAGCATTTACAGGCTGATTCTAGTCAAGCAAAACAAATTCTAGTTATTGGCTCAAATGCTAGTGCGCTAGAAACCATCTATAGCCTGAATAATTTGCCAGAAGTAGCAAAATTAATCGACAAGTTTGTGGTTATTTCCCCCAGCGGTGCATTTCCCCATCCGATTATTGATGCCCCTGGATCTCAGACTTTTGTGGCTGAAAACTTAGATCTACTGATAGAGCAGTCAGATTTTACCGCTAAACAAATTTATCAAGCCGTCCAAGAGGATGTTGCAGCAGCTTTAGCAAATAATGAAACTATCGATGGTACTTACACTATTATTTCTCAAAAGGTAATTAAAGCTCTTAATCAGCTTAGTTATCCAGAACAAAAACAATTTGTGATTGAATATGGTGTAAAAATAGGCAAGTTTCAAAGACGCGCAGGATTAGATTATCTTAATGTTGCCGATAAGCTAATGTTTGAGGGCAAACTAGAATTTATTCAGGGGAAATTTGCCGCCCTCATACCTTTGGCAAAAAACCAGTTTGGCTTTAAATTTGTTACTCCCAGCAGCCAAACAGAAACATTTACCACTCCTATCCAAGTAGTAATTAATTGCGCTGGATTTCAAGATTTAACTCAATCATCTTCACCTCTAATTAATAATTTGATTCAACAGGGGATTTGTACTCCTAATGATTCTCATGCTGGCTTTGAGATGAACGAAAATTTTGAGGCACAGCACAATTTCTATCTTATGGGACCGTTAGTTGCAGGGAACATTAATGATAAGCTAAAAGTCTGGCACGCTGAAAGTTGTGGTCGCATTTTCAATCTGTCCCATAATCTAGCAGAAGTTTTATTATAGTTTTGGTTGATGTCAAGCCATGAAAAAGCTGTTTGCTCAGATGCCCAAGAAATACAAGATCTCACTTATATCTCTTTTGGGCTTATTATCGGTTGCCAGCATTACTTGGAAACCGATCGCCATTAACTATGGCAAGTGGTTAGCTGCGGGAGAAAGCGATCCAACGGGGGATATGTCTGTTCTTCTCTCAGGTAGCAACGCCCGTTTAACAACTTTAATCGACCTTTACGATCGCGGAAAAGTTCAGGGAATCTACTACGCAGCAGGAATCGATGAAACCGTCGAAGATTTGCGCGGATATCACAATATATTTGCTCAATACAAGCTACCCAGCGAAGATTTATACTGTGGCGAGTTGGTTGAAAGCACTTTTGATGAAGCGCAAGCATTCAAACGCAAGTTAAGGGAAATTAAAGACCCTGTAGATAAAATTATTTTAGTATCCGATCGCTATCATCTGCGACGGGGTATCTGGAGCTTTAATAAAGTGCTGGGGGATGAGATGGAAATTACCGCCTATTCAACTCCAAGTTCACCAGAAATCGCCGATCTTCACTGGTGGAAACATGAGTCCTCCCGTGAACAAGTCATTAGTGAGACCAAAAAAATGGGTTTTTACGTCCTCTACTATGGCTTACTCAATCAGGGAAACTTAATTACTCACGGTGATGTCAACCGAGTGACCACGGGCAAAGTGTCTAAGGGAGTTAATCGCCCTTGTGAAATTGTCTTACCTCAGTTGTAGACTCAAATTAGTAATTACTAATTATTTGCCCTAAAGGATTCCCTTCGGTCACGAAGCTTATGCTAAAGCCCTAAAGGATTCCCTTCGGTCTCACTAGCTCCGCGTCGTCCTTTAGGACTGATTACTGATTACTTAATAGGTTAAAAATCCATATACCTAATCCCGTCATTCCTAAACACATTATTCCGGCCATCCCCGCTAAAGGCTGTTGCTTCATGCCTGTAAACCAATGATCTTGATGTTCATAGGTTAATAAATCTGCTGAATCAAGACAGGTTAAGCCCCAAATCCAGCCTGCATGAAGTCCTACAGCTAGACAAATGGTGTCATTGGTAAAAACTCTTGCTGCTACTAACACCATTCCCATGAGCCATAAACCTGGAAGCTGTGGCCAGGTTTGTTTTCTTTCCCAAATTAAATGCAGAGCAGCAAAAATTGCGCTAGAGGCGATCGCTGCTAGCCAAAATGAATTATCAGCTAGTAGAGTAATAAATATGTAGCCACGAAATATTAGTTCTTCTACTAGACTAATTAGTAAACTCAAACTCAAGATTGGCAACAACAAACTCTTAATTTGCCTCAAGTTTTGCCAACGCCAAATAATTAAATTACTCGCAGATTCTAAGCTAAAAACTAGGATTAAACTGGCTAAACTAGCACCTAATCCTAATAATACATACCGCAAGTCACTAGGATTTAGACTTAAACCAAGATCTGCAAAGGTTAAAAATTCTGTTTTAACCTTCCAGATAATTATTCCAGGAACAAGAATATAGAGAGAGGCTAATAAAATTAACTTTTGCTTTGGTTCGAGAGGTTCTCTTGGCTGCCAGTTGATTAGTCGAGATACTAGTAAGGCAATGGGCAACCAGATAATGCTCCATACTCCAAGCAAGCCAAAAACCTTAAACCATGATGCACTCATCAGATTAATTCAATTAAATGACTAGTACATTGCTACGATTTGAAGAGCCAAGGGTGATCGATCGAACGTGCTACTTAACTATTAATTGTTGTCTGCTACATCATCCTCATCACCGTCAATTTGTTTAAGGTGAATATGTTTGTAGCCTAGCTTAATTTCAAACTTATCACCTTCCTTCAGACCCATTGCTTGAGTATAGGTAGAACCAATCACAATTTGACCATTTTTATGAACGCTGACTCGATAAGTAGGTTCACGTCCACGACCATCTTTTGCTCCTTCTGGATCTAAAGGAACTCCCTTCGCTGCAAGCACTGCATCGTAAAAATCAGTTAGGTTTACTCTTGTTTGATTATCCTTAGTAATTGTATAGTATCCACATTTTTTAGCAGTTTCACGCCTTGGTAAATGAGATAATTCTTTGACTTTTTGTAATAATGCTTTTCCTGTTAAGGTCGCTGTAGCAGCTTCACTCATAATTAATTTCAGTTTTAATTCAGTTGTTGTTCCCAAATATTTGGATGTTTTTTATTTGGTGTTAATTGACTCTATTAAAAAATATACCGTTTATTCTCCCTCTTGTCACAATTTTATGGTGATAATTAGTTTTTTTTAATAATGTTCAGTCTTTTTATTTTAGTAGATTAAGTCTAATGTTACAAACCACTGATTTTACTTAAAAAATATTTTGGCGGTTTTCACACCTTCAATTTTAAAATCTAAATTCTTTAGGGTAACAATTACTTTTAAACACTTTAGATTAAATCTTGACTTTTACTCTTCAAAAATGTTAGAGGAAAATTAGAAAGATTTCGCTGTTTTAGGAAGAATTATGGCAAAGTAGACCAGATTATAGGTATTATGGCGCTTTATTATATTTTTTTGACTCTAGTATTTTGTGAGCTAGTTGAGAAAAAACTAGAGCCTAATCTAGGCAGTCTAAAATCACTAGCCAAAATAACAATCAAAAACCGATATTAGAGTTGGCTGAAGTTTTTAACCTTCTATTCCTTGCTTGTCGGATCTAAGGCAATATATTATTTATTTTAGTTAGTTTAAAAACTGACCTAAAAACAGGCTGACACACTTATATTTGAAAGTGTAAACCTAATTGAGTTAGCAATTTTTAGGAGCTGAAATGTTTGATAGCCACAAAATCATCCTGGTCACAGGAGCTTCTAGTTCAGGAAAAAGCGAACTTGCCGAAGTTTTGGCGCAACAAAGCCAGAAATCGGTTACATACATTGCTACTGCCACAATAGACGATCGCGATCGCGATCGCGAATGGCAAGCCAGAATCTTAAAGCATCAAGAGAGAAGACCCGCCAGTTGGCAGACCATCACAGTAAACACAGACTTATCATCATACCTGAAACAAGCTCGCATATCAGACTGTTTGTTGATTGATTCTTTGGGAACATGGGTAGCAAACTTGCTTGAATCTGAAGAATCAGTATGGCAAACTGCCAAAGAGTCTTTTTTGTCTAGTCTACAAGTCACAGCAGCAACAACAATTTTAGTGGGGGAAGAAACAGGATGGGGAGTAGTTCCCGCTTATCCCTTGGGTAGACTGTTTCGCGATCGCTTGGGCAATTTATCCCGTCAAGTGGGCAATATAGCCGACACCACCTATCTAGTAGCAGGAGGTCATGTGATCGACCTCAGTGTTTTAGGTAAACCCTTAAAAAAATATGGAATATAGTTGCCAAGTTATTGTCTTTATCTAGTCTCCCACTATGATCATAAGTAGTAGTAACAGTAACCATTTAGCCGTCAGACATCAGCTTCTTAAGCTTCTTACTTTTTCTACTGACAGATAGATGTTTTTATACTAGTTTTTATTTTTCGTCCTTAGTATCGAAACCAACTTATAGAGAGAGGGAAATATTATGGCATCGGCAACAGAAGTAAAAAACTATCTTGCTCATTGGTTTCAACTAGGGAAAAAGCTAGCTTGGCGTAACGGAGAAGCTGAACTATTACCGCAAAAAGTTATTCAGGGCGATCGCTTTTCGGCGGAGTTTGAAGATTGTTGGCAAAAAATCATGAGCGTCAACGG
This sequence comes from Cyanobacteriota bacterium, assembly GCA_039796815.1. GTDB lineage: Bacteria > Cyanobacteriota > Cyanobacteriia > Cyanobacteriales > Xenococcaceae > Waterburya. Next base: position 7,349 of record JBDKJC010000128.1, read on the forward strand.
TCAGGACTGCTATCTTTTAGGCGGAGAAGCCACTATTCAAGAATTATTAACCCCTGCCTGGACTATCGACCAATGTGCTAGATGTTCAATGCCTGTACCAATAGTTGAGACAGGAATTCAACCTCTTGATTGTGCCTGTAGTGATTTAGATAATTGGCCCAATACAGAACTCCCCGCCCCCCATGTGCCCATTAATAGCCAAGCAAAGTTAAACAGTATCCGCGATCGCCTTAAGACTAAGTAGTAA
>JBDKJC010000129.1:0-7585 GCA_039796815.1 Cyanobacteriota bacterium
TGAGTAAATTAGATGGAAATAGGTGTCCCTAAAGAAACTAAAGACCAAGAATTTCGCGTCGGCTTAACTCCTAATAGTGTCCAGGCATTATCTAAAAACCATACTGTATTTGTCGAAACTAATGCAGGAGTAGGTTCGGGCTTTAGCGATCGCCAATATCAGCAGGCGGGAGCAAAAATTATTACTGATGCTGCCACAGTTTGGTCTAAAGAAATGGTGGTCAAGGTCAAAGAGCCTTTAAGTAGTGAATATCAATATCTGCAACCAGATCGACTGCTATTTACCTATCTTCATCTGGCAGCAGATCCCTATTTAACTAAAGCCTTGATCGATTCTGGCACAACGGCGATCGCCTATGAAACTGTTGAGCTAGATAATGGGATGTTGCCCTTGCTAACTCCCATGAGCATTATTGCTGGACGTTTATCAGTCCAATTTGGCGCTAGATACTTAGAAAAGCAGCAGGGCGGTAGAGGAGTATTGCTAGGCGGGTTACCAGGAGTAAGCCCTGGTCAGGTAGTCATCCTCGGTGGTGGCGTTGTTGGTACTGAAGCGGCCAAAATTGCTGTGGGGATGGGGGCAAAAGTTCAAATTATCGATATTAACGTCGAACGTCTCGGTTATTTAGAAAGTCTATTTGGTTCACGGGTAGAGTTACTGTACAGTACAAATGCTCAAATAGAACAGGCGGTTAAAGATGCAGATTTACTCATTGGTGCAGTACTAGTAGTGGGCAAAAAAGCACCGATCTTAGTATCTCGTCAGTTAGTCGCTCAGATGCGTCCTGGTTCAGTCATTATCGACGTGGCTGTCGATCAGGGTGGCTGTATCGAAACCTTGCGCCCAACTTCTCATACTCAACCCACTTACGAAGAAGAGGGGGTAGTTCATTTTGGCGTACCCAATATGCCTGGTGCTGTTCCTTGGACAGCTACTCAAGCTTTAAACAACAGTACTTTACCCTATGTGTTGCAGTTGGCAAATCATGGTTTAGCTGCTTTAGCCCAAAATCAAGCTTTAGCCAAGGGATTAAATATCAAACAGGGGCAAATTATTCATCCCGCAGTACAGGAAGTTTTTGCCGATTTAGTTTAAACAACATTAAGGAAAAAGATAAAATAAGAAATTATCAAGATTATAAAAACTGGAGCGATCGCGAGTGATAGCAAAACCAGACTGGTTAAGAGTTAAAGCACCGCAATTTGAAAGAGTTGGTAGTGTTAAAGAAATCCTGCGGGATTTATCGTTAAATACTGTCTGTGAAGAGGCATCATGCCCCAATATCGGCGAATGCTTTAGTGTTGGCACGGCAACTTTTCTGATCATGGGTCCCGCCTGTACTCGTGCTTGTCCCTATTGTGATATTGATTTTGAGAAAAAACCCCAGGCTCTCGATCCTAATGAGCCGTTGCAGTTAGCGGAGGCAGTACGCCGTCTTAAACTCAATCATGTAGTTATTACCTCAGTCAATCGCGACGATCTCCCTGATGAGGGCGCATCGCAGTTTGTGCGCTGTATTGAGGAGGTTAGAAAAGTATCACCCCAAACCACCATTGAACTGTTAATTCCTGATTTATGTGGCAATTGGGCTGCTTTAGAGATGATTTTGGCTGCGCAACCTGATGTCTTAAATCACAACACCGAAACTATTCCCCGACTTTATAAACGAGTACGTCCTCAAGGAAATTATCAGCGATCGCTGGAACTTTTACAACAGGCGCGCAAAATTGCTCCTTGGGTATACAGTAAATCTGGCATTATGGTGGGCTTGAGTGAAACTGACGAGGAAGTACGAGCCGTAATTCAAGATTTGCGAGATGTAGACTGCGATATTTTAACTATTGGACAGTATCTGCAACCTTCCCAAAAACATTTAAGTGTCCAAGATTTTATCACTCCCGAACAGTTTCAAGCTTGGCAAGAGTTTGGCGAATCAATTGGCTTCTTGCAAGTTGTCTCTAGTCCCCTAACTCGCAGTTCTTACCATGCAGAACAAGTTAGAGCTTTAATCCAGCTTTATCCACGCCAGAAACCGCATATTTCTCCAGTATAATTACTGACACCAAACTCAATATTTGCTGACTAGAAACCGCAGAGCAAAAAACGGTTTCTTTTTTTTGCTTTTTACCGAAAGTAATCAGTAAATAGGCTGTGTTTCTTATTTAACAAGTAACTAAACCTTTGCTGTAGTCAATTCAATTGACTGAGCCGATCGGGAGTTATATGAAGTAATGTAACATTTTTTTACTTAAGGGAACTTTAAATGAGGGAGATCCTTCCACACACCATAAGCAATATTTGATAGCTTCCTCAATATTTAAGTGATTAAGACAACAGCTAATTAGCCGTAAAATCACGCAAAAGAGTGCCGATAAACTGAAAAACAGCCAAATAATACTTCAGTTTGTGTTCATTTTAAAGATGAATTGGGCAATCTATTTGAAGAGGAGGAAGTTATGCCCACAACCTTCACTTGAGTCGTCATTACAATGATCCCTATGCTTGCTAATTCTTCGTACACTGAAACCGACGGAAACAATTTTTCTCCCGACATTGAACTAAATTTAGATACGGAGATCGATCTGGACAAAGATAGCGCTGATAAATTGAGCGAAGAACTGGTTGAACTCGATCTAGATAGTGCCGATCCTGATACCATTGCTCGCCGAGGCAGTCGCACTACTACCGATTTAGTTAGACTATATCTCCAGGAAATTGGTAGAGTTCCTCTGTTAGAAAGAGATGAAGAAGTTTCTGAAGCTCAAAAAGTACAACGCCACATTCATATTGTAGAAGAAAGAGCTAAGGCAGCTAAAGCAGGTAATGCAACTTTACAAGAATTTATTCAGCTAGTTGATGTCCACGATCGCTTAGTAACTCAGCTTAGTCATCGTCCCTCAATCAAGAGATGGGCAATGACAGTGGGAATGGAGATTCCTGTACTTAAAGAAAAATTAGCGGTAGGGAAACAAGCTTGGGCAGAAGTAATTAAGTGTGATGCTAAAGAATTAGATAAAATTCAAAAAAATGGTATTCACGCTAAGGAACATATGATTAAGGCGAATTTACGCCTAGTCGTTTCTGTAGCTAAAAAGTATCAAAATCGTGGTTTAGAATTACTCGACCTCATTCAAGAAGGAACTCTGGGTTTAGAACGAGCGGTGGAAAAGTTCGATCCCACTAAAGGTTATCGTTTTAGTACCTATGCCTACTGGTGGATTCGTCAGGGGATTACCAGAGCGATCGCAACTCAAAGCCGAACTATTCGCCTTCCTGTCCATATCACTGAAAAGCTCAACAAGATTAAAAAAGCTCAACGCAAAATTTCTCAGGAAAAAGGACGTACACCTAAAATTGAGGATCTGGCCAAAGAGTTGGACATGACAGCAGCGCAAATTCGCGAAGTCTTATTGCGCGTACCTCGTTCAGTTTCTTTGGAGATTAAGGTAGGTAAGGAAAAAGATACTGAGTTGGGCGACTTACTCGAAACCGAAAGCGCTTCTCCTGAAGAGACTCTAATGCGGGAGTCTTTACAAAAAGATTTACATTATCTTCTCTCAGAATTAACTAGTCGCGAACGGGAAGTAATTCAAATGCGCTTTGGGTTTGGCGGGGAAAAACCTTTTTCGTTAGCGGAGATTGGTCGTTGTTTAGAATTATCTCGCGAACGAGTTAGACAAATTGAAGCCAAAGCATTACAAAAATTACGCCAACCACGACGCAGAAATCTCATTAGAGATTATTTAGAGTCTCTCAGCTAAATCAACTAGCATTCTTAGTGAGTAATTAATTTAATTTAATTTAATTTGGGTTAGGCATTGCCTAGCCTATTTTATTATTGATTGACTGTTTGGCGATCGCCAAATGAATAGCTCAAAAATAAAGGGCTTTGCCCTAGCTATCAGCTATCAGCTATCAGTCAATTAGAAGAGGTTTTAGATAACCTAATTAAAGACTTCCAAACATTGCGAGTAAGGGGTCTTAAACCCATAAGTTATTAGCTCTTAGCTACATCTGCGCGTAGTTGATCAAAGAGCTAATAGCTGAAAGCTGATAGCTGACAGCTTTTAGATAAATCTTGCCTCAATAGTATTTTTTAAGCAGTTTATGGGAACTATAAAGATTACAGTTATCAACTAGTTGCCATGCCTAGAAAAGCAGACGAATACGCAGTTTATATTTTGATTGCTGGTGGTCATCGAGAAGAAGTTCGCTTTAGTACTGTTCAAGAGTTTCAAAAATGGTACAGTACCGAAATTATGCCAAAATCCGATTCCGCCGATTTTGTTAATGTACCGATTAAAAACATTCAGGGCGAATATATGGTGCTTCGTCCTCAAAGTGTCTTGGCTATTCGGGTAGAACCTGTATTTCTAGGTAGTGTCGAAAGATTTTAAAGTTGTTCTTTAGTTTTAATTCAGAGCAGCTAGTTGAGAAATCAATTAACTGCTCTTTTTTCTATTTCCTACTTCCGACTTCCCCATAGCAATAAACTGATACTCAATTATTTATCAAAAAGCTTATAGCCAATAGCTTACAGCTTATAGCTAGGAGCAAAGCTCCTTTACACCTTTGAAGTTTGATATGAATTGCCTAAAGGAAGGAAAATAGTTAGCTCTTTACCCTGCTCTTGTCGTTGTCTTACCGTAAGCTTACCTCCCAAAGCCTGAAAGATATTTTTAGTGGCATCCAAATTAAGACTAAGACAACCTGTTGCTGGCTGAAAAGTGAGTAACTGTCCTAAAGATTTAAAGGGATTATCAGTAGTGCTGGCTTGCGAAAGTACTTGTAACTTAAGCTGATTTCCCGCCGTTGAAACCTTCACATCAATGTGTCCTCCTGTAGGTAAACTACGAGTACAGCTTTCCATCAGTCCCGTTAAAACTGTATCCAACATCCCAGGATCGCTGACTATTCTGGGCAAGCTAGGGGGAAGAGTGAAATCCAGCTCTACATTACGTCGTTTAGCTTTTTCCTGCCAACGAGGAATACTTTGCTGAAACACTTGTTCTAAAGAAAAAGCAACTAACTCTACAGGCTTGGCGTTAAGAGGCGTAGATTCTAATTCCGCAGCGCGAAAAATCAGTTCCATCCGCTCGATCTGCTCGGTACATTCGCGATCGATGGTTTGCAATCTTTGAATTACGTTGGGTTTAAAGTCTTGTTTACGTTTTAAGAGTAGTTTCGTTAAAGTACGAATTGTGGTTAAAGGAGTCCGAACTTCGTGTGTCAGCGCCTGTAATAGCTCCATTTCCACTAGACTGGTAGCACCATCACCATTACCTGGAAAAACCGAGCGTGCTGATTCAGCAACTGCTGCCACTGTTTCAACCTGACGAGAATTAGCTGATAAATACTCTAGATCGGGTATATGGTGTAATAAACGGCGACTAAAGCTAGTGACTAATTGATAATCTGGACTAGGAGGTGCAAATTGTTCGATTAAACGATCTAATTCGGTTAAATTATGATATTTAGTAATTACCAACCGCGATCGCAACGTAGCCCACACTTTGCCCAAAGTAACAGGATCGAAGGAAAAATGAAATTTAGGATTACCTTCTGCATCTGTGCCTAAAACCAAAATTAGCCCAAAGTTAGCAGTCAGCACTAGGCAAAATTGTTCTTGAGCAATGGGATCTTGAGGAATTAGAGGTAGCTCTATGACTGGCGCTGTGTCTTGTTGAATATGTTCATGTTTGGTCGAATGACGACAGGGCATGAGCGCATTTACTTTAAAAGCATCGGGGGTAAATATTGCTGACTGAAAGCTTGATAATAGTTCAGATTTACTAAGTAAAGGGACAGGAGCTGAAAAAACTAGACCTGATTTAGTTGATGCTGGTTGCTGGTTGCTGCCAATTTCTGACAAGAGCAAATCTTCAACAGAAGCGATCGCTCCATGCCATTCTCTTTGAGCATTTAACTCTGCCAAGTGATGTTTGTAACTGTAATATTTTTGATACTTTTTCTCGCCTATCTGCTCAAAATCTGAACGAGAGTCAGTTTGGGCTATACCAAGCTGTAATTCTAATTCTCGATTAAGTACATCGCTTAAATTCTGTAGCAACCAGTTTTGCACTTTAGTATCTAACCTCCACTTACCCTCTTATTATCAGTAGTATTTCGGCAAAATAATTCCAGTGATACTTCTGAGCTATATCGATACTATCTGTTAATTTTCGCTTTACCAATAAGTAAAACCGAACTATAAAAGTCGCAATCGCCGATAAAGGAGCTTTGCTTTTAGCTCTAAGCCATGAACTGACCGAAGGGAATCCTTTAGGGCTAAGCCAATAGTCACTTTTATAGTCCTAAGTCTACTGCCACACGATGTCCACAGCTCATGCCAGAAAAAGCAACGGCATTTAAACCTTGACCAGGAAAAGTGCTGTCACCCACGCAATACAGTCCAGGGATACTAGTACGGTTAAACGGCATTCCTAACAAGCCAGCCAATTTACGGCTAGGCACGGGCCCATAAGTGCCGTCTTCTCTACCTAAAAAGCGACGATGAGTACGGGGAGTACCCACTTCTTGATAATCTAAACCCGCAGCCAGTCCAGGGAAAATTGCTTCTAAACGCTGAATAAGCTTAGTTGCCGCTACCTCTTTTTTCTCTTGATATTCTTGAGGTGATAATCCTTGCCAATCTTCCATCCAGCTTGGAGTAAAGGTGTGAATAATCTGGTAGCCTGGAGGGGCTAAACTAGGGTCGAGCAAAGTGGGAATCGAGACAAAAATCGTACCTTCGTTTTCTTCCATTTTGTCCCAGCTTTCTAACAGAATATGATGACAATCTGTCCCTTCGGGTAATACGCTAGCCTCAACTCCTAAATGTAAACTGAGGAAGCTAGGAGATTTCTGATATCGTTGCTGCCATTTGATTTCTTTTTTAGGAGTATGCTCGGGAGGAATTAGTTTACCAAAGGTGTCCCAGCGTGTGGCGTTGGAAACTACTTTTTTAGCTCGATATTCTGTATTATCGGCAAGTTTAACCCCAACAGCTTGACCATTTTCTAACAAAATTTCCGTAACTCTGGCTTTATACTTAATCTCTCCCCCAGCCTGAATTAAACCATCCGCTAGCTTTTGGGCAATTTGTCCCACCCCACCTTTAGGATAGTTGATGCCTCCGTAATGGCGATCGCTAAATACCATTCCCGCATTAATCATGGGGGTTTTGTCCGCAGGTACTACCGACCAGAGATAACACTCCATATCAATAAATTGCAGCAGTTTGGGATCTTTAATCAGCTTACGAGCAAGATCGCCAACGTTCAAAGGTAAATATCTCGCTAAACCCAGACAGGAAAAAGGCTTTTGGAAAAATACTCGCATCAGATAACGAGGTTCTTCCAAGGAGAGCAACTCCATCGAATTAAGATAGTTAAATACTTCCCAACATTTGCCATAAAATGCCCTAATTCCCGTTTCTTCATGGGGAAAGATGGCAATTAACTCCTGAAGAAATGCTTCATAATCGCGATGAACCTTGAGTTCTAAGCCATCAGGCAAATGGTAGTGAATCTGAACTGGGTCGGCAAAAGTTTCAATTTTCATATCCACCGCTGCTAAAGCACGG
>JBDKJC010000130.1:0-7577 GCA_039796815.1 Cyanobacteriota bacterium
AGCTGTGGAGGAGTTACAATAGATGTGCTAAAAAAATACGTTCAAGACCAAGATTCTCCACCGTTAGATCCTGGCTAGCATTCATCCCGTCGCTGAAAGCGAGGGTCTTCTGCTAGAGGAAGATAAATTTACAGTGAGGGGAGTAATGAGTCTGCTTGATGGTAATAATGATGGTGCTAAGGCAAGAGAGGTCTTGGATTTTTGTTTGTCGAATGAGTCCCCTGAGTTGAAAGGGAAGGTTTATGAAATTATTGGTCGCAGTGGGCTAGATCCTAGCGATCCGATGTTTTTGGTTTTGGCTCTTACTGGTCAAATGCGAGTGTTTCTTGAGGCTGCTCCTGCTGACTTGAATCAGCTTCTATCTGAATGGAAACAAGAGAGTGCATCTAGTTTGTTTGAAATTACCGAAGCGATCGCCTTGGTCAAACAGACTTTTCTGGAGCAGGCTGAGGCGATTAGGGCGAATCTGGAGGCTGTTAGCCATAAGTATATAGCCGAGATGAAACAGGTTGGTATGGATAGTACCAGTGCGATCGCCGAGGCTAATAGTGAGACTTTGGAGCAGGTAGGGCAAACAGAGCGACAGATAGAGCAACTGTTGGAGAAGTTAACGGCTCTCCAGGTAAATATTGATGCTGACGGACAGAAAAGTATTAAGAGTAAGCAAGCTTTTGTAGAATGGGTGAGCAAGACTACTAGGGAATTGAACGAGATACGTCAAAAGCTTGATAGTTCTCATTCGGCAATTGAAAGAATTCAGCTCCAGACTTTTTGGTTGAAGTGGGCAGAGTGGTTTTCGCCTCTGCTTGCCTTAACTATTGTGGGCAGTGCTGGTTTTTTGGCTGGCGGATGGTTGACCTATCAGAAGTACAATAGCTATGTTGACGAGCTTGGACGAGATATTATGTCCTGGAACATTGATCGCCTAGTTAAGTGTCGCGATGATAAGAATCCCAAATGTACATTCTGGATTGTTCCTCCTGATTCTCCACAGCGAGAAGGAGTGGAGTAATTTGTTTAATCTATTTAGCTATTGAGCGAAATAGCTAGTTTAGTTCGATCTGACTATCTGGATATAGCCCATCAAACCTACTGTGATATCGACTCCAGTTTTCCGCAGCAGGTGAAAGCCATCTGGTGACAGTCAAAATTTCCTCATGATAGCGTGGTAAATTCCAGTGAATTATAGGCTCATGGTGAGCAATTCGATTGCGTAGTTTACGGATACGACTGATAGGATCAGCTAAATTTCTTCTAGCAAATCTTCTGCCATTATCTTTGATAGCAATCATATGAAGATCAGAACGCCATAGAGATTCATAGTTATGGTTAAGCATCGTTCCCCAAAATCCAAACGTTAGGGAAGCAATAATATCTGCTGGGTTCTGGTTTAAATTATTCCGCCTCAATGTCTGTTTGACGTTTTGTATATCTGCTTGCTGGCGACTATTTGAAATAACCTGAGAATTATCAAACCAATATTCAGAATAGGATGCTGTCAAAACCCTATGAATGCTATTTCTTAAAGCAATCTCTAACATCTGCAAAGGAGTATAAAGGCTTTCAGATAGCTGAGTATTTAACGCATATAGCTCATAGGCTCTCAGTTCATCTTGCCCTGACCACTGTAAATATCTGCCAAAACGATCAACGGAGAGAATATCTTTAAGATTATCGTTTTGTGCTGTCTGGTAAATAGTCACGTTGCTTGCCACTAACTGAAATATCATGTATATTGAAATTGTGAACCTCGGATCTGCCTCTGAACCATGCAGCCGAGGTGAAATTTTTTAGAGCCTCCACAGTTAATAATTTCCCAAGAAAGATTTAGAAATCGAAAGTTTCTGAATCTTTTTTTAAGGCTAAAAGCGCAAAAAAGCGTTTTCGCTCTTTCGCGCTTTTAGCCCTTTGCTTGTGACCAGTATTCAAAAATTTCCTGGAGTAGTTCCACTTGCTTTATCCCATGCGTAGCTGCTGCTATCTTAAAATTCTTACGGAACTCAGCGGAGACTTTAAAGTTAAGGTCAACTAATTTAGCAGGCTCTGGTTTCATCAAATTAGATCGCGTTTCGCTACTCTTAGGTGGTTCACCCTTAGCAGATTTTTTATTTGGTGGTGGTGGTGTCTTTGTTGCCATGAGAATAACTTAAGTGGTGATTCTATCAATGATGCACTGGGCAACTTCCTCGGCTCGGATTCGTAAACTTAAATAAGACACTTCCGAAACCGATTTTCCTACATCGCTAGCGCGTCTATAGGCTGTTTTCTCAGGTATTGAGCCATCTAAAACCGTGTAGCCACTCTTATTAATATACTGACGTGCTTCGTCTATCTCCTTTTGACCATCTCCAACACGGCATAGAGCAAAAGTTATTTTTTTCTCTGGGATAGAGGACGCTGTAAGTTCATGAGCTAGTAAAATCGATGGTTTTAAATCATCCAGGGATAAACCCGTCGGCAAAATTACTAAATCACTAGCAACAGCGATCTCTAGCGTTCCCTGCATTGAATGCGGTGCGCCATCCAAAACCACCAAATCGTGAACATCAGCGTGCTTTAAGGCTTGAGCCACAGTGCGAAATGGTTCAACAGCTATTTCTGGTTTGAGTTGGTTTTCTTCTCGTCGCTTCTTCCAGTCGATACTTGTTCCTTGCGAGATATCAAGGTCGGCTATTTTCACATCCCAACCAGCTTCGGCATACTCCCTCGCAATCAATCGGGATATGGTACTTTTGCCCACGCCTCCCTTCTGTGAGATAACTCCAATTAGTAAAGTCATATATTCTACTTTCGCTAATTAGCGAATTCGCTTTATCGCTCTTTAATAGCCTGAAAAATTGGGAATGGCAACTGATAATCTAATACCTTACTTTTGTTGCTTTGCCAAAGTCAGATATAGTAAATTTGCTATGGCTCTAAGAAGCCAAATACATTTCGCTAAAATGCTATTTAGCGAATTCGCGCTTTCGCTAATATTTAAAGCTTGAGAGATAGATTACTTCTTACGGTCGATTACCATGCACCACATCAAAATCGCAATGATATTCAACCCAATCTCTGCTATCCAAGCATATCCAGCCGATTGTATCTAACATTGAATTGTACAAAGGCATTAATCCGCCTTTGATAATTGGCTCATGATGAGAAATTCTATTTCTCAATTTGATGATTTTATCGACCGATTTATAGACATCTTGATTGTTTTTTGTCGGGGGCAAATGAGGGAAAGCGACAGATAATTTTTTGTTCCAAATATGGGGGTCATAGTGCGACTTTAATAATTCTCGCCAAAAGCCAAAGGTCAGATTTGCAATAACATCTCCTGCGGTAACAGGTTTATTATTTCTTCTATTATTTTTAACAGTTTTTTTAACAGCTTCCCTCAATGTTTTCTTTGCCCAAGGGGTTAAAATTAGCTCAAACTTTATTGCTGCATACCACTGCTGACCAAATAAACTCTCAATATTGTCTGATATTGTGTTTCTTAAAGAGACTTCTACGCTTTGAATAGGCAAATGTAATGACTGCCCTAATGCAATATTCCAGTGATACAAACGAATAGCATCAACCTTATTGCCTCCAGATGCTATTTGATATGTTGAGAGTCGCGCAGGAGAAATTGTTTTCTCTAACGACGCTATCTTGATTGGTGTGTAAGAGTATGGTGGTTGCAAATCAGCGTATTTTATACTATATTGTTTATGGGAGCTTCGAGGAACGATCACTGCCTTTACGGTATATCCCTTGAAGACATATAGAATTTTGAAAAGCCGAGGTTTAACCGCCTCGGCTTTTCGCATTTATAATTCCAGTTATAAATTTTGTCACCTCAAAAGCTAAGTTGGAAATTTTACTGTTTTACCTATGGAACAGCCATCAAAGATAAGAAGAGCTAATTAGTACAGCTATCTTCATCAGCATTAGGCAAACTTATCATTTGGGCAAGACTACGAATTTACTAGCTTTTACGGAGGTTAGCAGATCAAATTGTGGTTTGACCATGTAAACTACTTAGAATGAAGGTAAATCGTTATGGGCGGGCGGAAATTTTAACCTCCGACCAAATAAATCTACTATTTTCTGAGGGTTTTACCAAGCCCCGCGATCGCGCTCTGTTTGGTGTCTGTCTCTACGCTGCTACCCGCATCAATGAAGCCTGTACTCTCCTGAGAGGTGACATCATCGGCTACAAAGGTGTACGGGACATCCTTGTCATTCGTAATTACAACACCAAAGGTAAGCAATCGACTCGCGAAATTCAGGTACACCCTCAATTAAAGGAATATTTAGCAGAGCATCACCGCACCGACCCCTGGCATACTCGCCCCCATCTCTTCCCAGGCAGGCATGGCAAAGAGCATATTAATAAAACTAGTGCAGATGCGATTTTACGAGGGGTTTGTCGAAAGCTGGAGTTTGAAGGAGTCAGTACCCACAGCTTCCGTCGTACTGCTCTGACCCGTATGAGCGATGCTGGTGTCCCTCTACGACACATTCAGGCTATTTCAGGTCATCGGACTCTAGCGTCCCTAGAACGCTATCTAGGAGTTACCGAGTCGCAGAAAGAAACCGCGATCGCTACGCTCAATTTTTAATTTAATAGCTTGGCGTTAGACTTGCGCCTGCGTAAAAGGCAGCACGAGCAATAGTCACAACAGTCAATGAGAAACTTCTACTCTCCAATTTTCTGTTTCAAATCTACCGTTTTTATAACAAGTAGCTATAACTTTTTTTCGGTAATTTATCTGAAGCTTATCAAATGCTCTTGTCAAATCAGTATCATCTGAGGTAGATGTGTCTTGTTCAGCTTCAAAAGATAGAATATTTTCCATTTCTAGGATTGTCATACATATAGCCAAATTATCTTTAATAACTGGAGTAACACGCCAGTCATCAACATCTTCTATATCGCCATAAAGTTCCCACACATCATTATTAGAAAATTGATTTTTTGGCTTATCCATATATAGAGCCATTCTTCCCGCAATAGTTGAATTGATAAACGCATTTTTACGTGCAGCCTGGGGTAGATCGCCAAAACTTTCTATAGTTACAGAGGTGTCATTAGAAAGACTCATGAAAAAATCGTCATCAGAAGTATCCAAACGCCGTATTTCAGAGAAAAAATTCTTAGCCACAATATAGAAACCATTTGATTCGTTTTGCTCTTAAATTTTATTCTAAAAGCATTCCGCAAACCCTATGGATATGCCGTATGGAAATGGTCACTGCGCTACTCAAAAGTTACCCACATACCCACAAAGATAAACAACAGTTTCCTTGAAAAAATTAGGGAGGGGATTCAGATATACGCTGTCGGGACTTAGCTCCAGCACGCGCTAGAATTGCTCTAATACGCTCGAAAGCTTCTTTAGCGGTCTTTTGGTACTCTGGAGTTTTTCGCTCCGACTCAAGCTGCTTAATCTCGCTATGCCGTTGCTGTAATCGCTGATAATACTCTTCAGCCGAAGGTGAAATTTGCAAGTTTTTGGATTTTAGTTTCGGCTTTGGCTTTGATTGCGAACTTGTTGTTAAGAGCGATCGCTCTGGCTGCCCCAAATCTCCAGAAAGATTTTTTTGATTTTCGGAATTGGCTTCAAAAACCTTCATATAGGACAAGGTGTGTAATTGCTTATTCTGTAACGATTCTGGCGATTCAGATTTGGGGGTTTTGGGGAAAGGTGTGTAATTGCCTGGTTTGACAGGGGTTTGAGGCACTTTAGGGACTGTATCTAAAGCTGGTTCTTGGTCTTCTTTTACACTCTCTTCTATGACGATTAGGGGTGTTTCTGGCTGAGTCTCGATAACTGTCTCCACTACCGCTACTTCCTCAACTGGTGTTTCTATTTTTGGTTCAGTGGCAATCGCTTCTACTGGGGCGATCGCTATCGAAGTTTCCATTACTAGAGGAGGACACGCCTTGGCGGGTTCCCCGCCAAGCGTGAGATGTCCGTTTAGTACTGGCAGCCATAATGCCTCATAAGCTGACTGCTTTAAGGTGGAGAAGCTGAAGCCTACTTTAAAGATTTCTTTAGATTTTTTGCTCAGAAATTTCAAAAAAGCTGTTTTAGTAGCAGGAACCAATAAAGATGCTTGTTTGATTTCTTCTAATACTGCCTCTAATCGCTGTATGGTGTTTAGTTTGGTATTTTCGTTGCCATTCACTACACCGCTTCTAATCTCATCAAAAGCATCCAACCAAGCAATCTCTCTCTTGGGAGTACTGCCCAGCTTCCAGTAGTATTTCTCGGCGTTCTTAGCGCGTTCTCTACAGCGTCGCTCGATATCGTCATGATGATTACAGTACTCTGTATAGCCAGTCGCATTTAAAACAGTGGCTAAAACATACTGGTAAAGTTTGTCACCTTCTAAACCCAAAAACACTACGCCATAGGTGGCAATAATTCTTAATAGTTTGTTGGTTTGTCCCGCACCATCCCAACCCTGTTTGATGGAAAATTCTAAATCGGCTTTCCATTCGGCAACCTTGCTCTTGTTCCTAACATTGAAAAAGCCAAAGCGTTCTTTCTCGACAGACTCCCGCGCCAGTCGCAGTTTTTCGTGGAATTCTTCATCAACTATGTTTTTGTTGGCTGAGAAGTCCATGTGGGCGATGAAATCAAGGACGTTATCGCTGATTGGTTCTAGTTCATCATTGAGTAGTAAGCTGCCTGAATTGGGCTGTAATGGCAGTCTGTGGGCTTTGTAGTTGGTGATTTGGTTTTTGTTGTAGAACTTGCAGTTAGGAAATAGCTCCAGGTGTCCATCTTCAATCTTTATTCCTGCCCTCTCGACAACCCGTTTAATTAGGCAAGCTAGGCTGAAGGTATCCACTGCTTCAGATAGGGCAAAGTAGATATGTAATCCCAGGCTATAGCTGGACTGCACAAATACAGGACAAACTAAGCCTTCTTCTTCAAAAATATCTAGTAGTTTTTGAAACCTCTCTGGATACTCGGCGGGGTGAATTCTGCCAAAAATATCTAGATCTACTAAACAATAATTAACAATGCTGCCTTTATTAGTATTAAACCGCACTCCCACCAAGGAATCGGGGTCGATAAAGCGTCTAAGTAAAGTCTTGTTATTCAGACTAAAGCTGGTTTCGGTTCTCCAGTTTGGCTTTTTACCGTCGTAATACCCTAGATTTCTCGCCTCGATGAATGACCAGTAATGGTTGAAATACTTGGATAATCCTTGATTGATGCTGTGTAGTTCAGCATTATTATGAGCGGTGTTTTTTAACTTTCTTTGCGTCATGTCTATTTCTCCTTGGCAAACAGACACAAAACCCGCTATATTGTGAACATACTAGAGATAGCAGGTTTGCGTCAGATAGCAGGTTTGCGTCTTTGTATTTAGCAGACAGGTTTTGTGTCGGATGTTAGATACCCAAAACATAACGCCTTTTTGCACCAACAGACAAGGGGAAAACCTATGTCTAACCAACACAAATGAAACCCCGTCCTTTATTGGTCGGGGTTTTATGGTTTTAAGCCGATTATTTTAAGATTTATGTCGTCTGCTATCTGTTGAAAGGTAAGCGAGCGCAAGTGTACAAGAAAAAAATAAGTGTA
>JBDKJC010000131.1:0-7521 GCA_039796815.1 Cyanobacteriota bacterium
TGTAGGCACAGGGGAAGAGCAAAATACCCGACCAGCCTACGAATACGAAGCGATCGCGCTTGAGCCAGTCGTCTACGGCATCAAAGATACCGCGCTTGGCTGGTGCGCGTCCTACTGCTATTGTCATAATTTTTAAATCCTCTTGCTTAGATATATATGATTGTTAGGCTGCAAGATTTGTCTAAACGTACTTTTCTATTATGCCTTGAGGCTGCCAACTTAAAATGCTGTTTAAGAAGCACCTATTTTTATAAAACTTTACCAGATTACCAGGGAGTATTTCCTGTCATCAGATGAAAATTTTCTTAAGATACAGTTACAAAACAAAATTACGTAATTATATTTTAGTAACTATCTTAAAATAGCATAAAACTCTTATCAGGAGGCAACCCAAGGCTCATTTTAAACAATTGTTAACCTCGATCTTTGCTGTGAGCGCTTAAATAATTATTAGTAAAAAATTTACAAAAAGACATATTTAAGGGTCAGACAGAGCCAAGATTTAAGTTTGAGCAAGGATAATACCAAGTCTTTAGATTGATTATGTTTTTACTGAATCAACTGAGTGAGAAAATATAAGTTAAGTACTAGATTCTCAATTTAAATCCACCCAAGATATTAATTTAATTTTCCGAGCATGATGATGACAACAGACAAGACGCAACAACAGACTCTTCGTCAAGATATTTTAGGCTCTCGCAGACTTAGTAACTTACTATGGGCGATCATCACTACCATAGGAGGAGTGGGATTTTTGCTGGCTGGTGTATCAAGCTATCTAAAAACCAACTTGTTAATCGTTTCTGATACCAGTCAATTACAGTTTGTTCCCCAAGGAGTTGCTCTTACTTTTTATGGTATTGCAGGTTCACTGTTGGCAACATATCTGTGGCTACTACTAGTTTGGAATGTTGGCGGTGGTTATAATGAATTTAATAAAGAGACAGGAAAGGTGACTATCCTTCGTCAAGGATATCCAGGTAAAAACCGCCAAGTAGAATTGGAAATTCCCCTGGAAGAAGTCCAATCTGTAAGAGCCGAAATTAGAGAAGGATTAAGCCCTAAACGAGCCTTGTATTTACGCTCGAAAAAAAGACGAGATGTTCCCTTAACTCGCGTTGGTGAACCTATTGCTCTTTCTACCTTAGAAAATCAAGGAGCAGAATTAGCTAGGTTTCTAAAAGTTCCTTTAGAAGGATTGTAAATCTTTCAATAGAAACAGGCGATCGCTTTATCGTTAATTTGTCTGTAGAGCGATTAGGCTCTGCCTAGCCTTCGGATCGCCTTTTTGTTATGTAAGCTCTTGACCAATTATCCCTTGACGCAGACTACTTGCTTAATAGTAGCGACAATCTCAACCAAATCCGATTGCTGTGCCATCACCTGTTCAATTGGCTTATATGCCCCTGGAATTTCATCGATGATCTTGCCATCCTTACGGCATTCAACTCCTTGAGTTTGCTCAATCACATCTTCAACGGTAAACTCCTTCTTTGCCTTCGTGCGAGACATTAACCTACCAGCGCCATGGGAACAAGAACAATAGCTGTCATGATTGCCTTTGCCCTTGACAATGTAAGATTTTGTCCCCATCGAACCAGGAATAATACCATAGTCTTCTGGTTGGGCGCGTACTGCCCCCTTACGGGTTACATAAACATCTTCGCCAAAATGAACTTCTTTTTCGGCATAGTTATGGTGGCAGTTTACCGATAATAGAGGCTTAATCTCTTTCCCACCAGTGACAAACTCTTCAATGATGCGTTTAAAACGCTCCATCATCACGTCTCGGTTAAAACGGGCATAATCTTGCGCCCACTGTAAATCGCGCCAGTATGCCTCAAATTCAGGTGTACCTGCGACAAAATAAGCCAAGTCAGGATCGGGCAAACTGAGATCCGCTAACTCCGCTAACTTTTTGCCTGTAGAAATATGACATTGAGCTAACTTGTTACCAATATGTCGTGAACCAGAATGGAGCATCAACCAGACATAGTTTTCCGTGTCTAAACAAAGTTCGATGAAGTGATTTCCACCACCCAAAGAACCCATTTGTTTTTGTGCCTTATTATCTAAATCCTGTACTCCTGGATGTAATTCCTTGAAATCTCGCCATCCCTGCCAATTAGTAACTTGCTTTTCAATGCGTTTATTTTCCCATCTCCCTACAGGAATCGATCGCTCTATTTGATGACGAATTTGTTTCAACTTTCCTTCTAAGCGATCGCCTGTAAAGGGCATTTTCAACGCTGCCATCCCGCAATTGTGGACAAACACTCCTGCACTCAGGGCAAAGTTGTTGTACTCAGGAACGCTTAAGCAGTAAACATCTTCTTTTTCGACTATGGGATTTACCGAAATTACCTTGTGATTGTAACTACATTCCCGATCTGCAACAGATTGTTCAAGAGAAATTTCGCCTAAAATCCCTGAACGAGCAACAATCCAATGAGCTTTTTGCCATCTTCCAGAATAGTTTTGTTGAATCAGAGGATATCCATCTTTATCCACCTTGGAATAGAAAGGCATCAAAGAATCATTTGGCTGAAGCTCTCTAGCCTGCTTATAACTGCCATCTCGCAGCATGAATTGATGGTCTGGAGTACATCTAATCTCGCGGTCATTATCCAGAACTACCTGAATCAGATCGGCATTACTTCTAGTCTTTCTGGCGATCGCTTCTGCACAAACAATTTTGCCACTATCCGTACAGGCATAAACATAAATTGAACGATTTTGGCTAGCTAGTTCGGCAATTTCATACTCTTGACCATCTACCAAAGGAATTTTTGTATCTCCTGTAAAACAACCAATGTCAACTCCGACAGCAGCAGGAATCACCGCATCTTTGGTGGCAATAACTGAACCAACTAATGCGCCTTTGCCCAAATGAACATCGGGCA
The DNA here is from genome assembly GCA_039796815.1 of Cyanobacteriota bacterium. Lineage (GTDB taxonomy): Bacteria > Cyanobacteriota > Cyanobacteriia > Cyanobacteriales > Xenococcaceae > Waterburya. The sequence continues at coordinate 2,904 of JBDKJC010000131.1, forward strand.
TCAGTGCCACGTGCTTGAAAACAAAAGGCAGAGACGCGACATTTTTTGCCATCTGGGCTTCACGATGATCGAGCTGATGATTCGCCCAAGACAAGACTGGTTTGTTACTTGATAAATCTAACTGTTCGTGTGGCATAACTTTATTCAGTGATTACGTATATATTACATAATTTGCTAAAGTTTTGCCGAAATTGTAAAGATATACTAAATTAAGCTGGAATTAGGCTACAACAGTCAATGTTATCAGTGAAAATTAGTCAAAATTTTAGAACATGACTTCAAAATCTAATGGGTGGTTAATCAGAATCTTTTCGTTGCTGTTAATTAGCAGTTTGGTATTGGGAGGATGCGCCACCTCCGCGACAGATATTTCGCAATCATCCTCATCATCTGATAATCTGACAACTAATCAATCACAAGTGGCGAACGCCGAAAACAGTAATAACATGAGTAATAATTTGCCCCAATTAGAAGGGATGGCAAAGGTAGAATTGCAGGTTAATGGTTCTCCTATCTTGATTGAAATCAATGGTACAGATGCACCAACAACTGCGGGGAATTTTGTCGACTTGATCGACCAAGGTGTTTACGATGGACTAGTGTTTCACCGAGTTATCCCTGGATTTGTCGCTCAAGGGGGAGATCCTCAAGGAAAAGATCCTAAATTTAGTGGTCAATTAGGTACTGGCGGATTTACCGATCCAGAAACTGGTATGGAGCGTCGTATTCCCCTAGAAATTAAATTAGATGGAGAGGAAAAGCCTACTTACAGCAAAGCCAAACTTCCTGGTGCGTCTGTAGTTCTTAAACACGATCGCGGTGTGATTGCTATGGCGCGTTCTGCTATGCCCGATTCTGCCTCTTCTCAGTTCTATATTGCCCTAGAAGATTTGCCTTCACTAGATGGAGACTATGCAGTCTTTGGTAAGGTGGTTTCAGGTATGGATGTCGTGGACAAAATTAAGCAAGGCGATCGCATTACTACAGCTAAAGTAGTAGAAGGTTTAGACAACCTTAAAAAATAACTGGCTTTTGATGATTAGCAACAAGTCTCTAATTAAATAGTTCTAGACTCGAAGCTAAAAATTTTCAGATAAATTTCTCAAGCCTATGGATGTGGTTATTACTGGGATAGGACTAAGTTCCTGTCTCGGTTCACTCCAGACAACCTGGTCAAGCATTTTACAAGAAAGATCGGGAATTAAGTCGTATAAACTTTTCCCCCAACTCCCTGCTTATCCTCTAGGGATGATTGATGTCCAGCCAAGTAAAATCAGCGATTTAACCCAGAAGATTCTAATTGAGACCTTACAAGATGCTGAGTTACAAGTTCCCTTAAGCCAAAGTGGTGTGGTTATTGGTTCGAGTCGTGGTTGTCAGGCGCACTGGGAAGAGTTAGCAACCCATAAACAAAAACATATCCCTGATTGGTTGCAAAGTTTCCCGCATCAACCCGCCCTCATTGCAGGTAATTATCTCCAAACCACTGCTCCAGTGTTAGCCCCCATGGCTGCTTGCGCCACGGGAATTTGGGCATTAGCCAGAGGCTATGAACTAATCAAAACTGGTCGGTGTGAAAGGGTTATTGCGGGGGCGGTAGAAACTCCCATTAGTCCCTTGACTTTGGCTGCTTTTGAACAAATGGGTGCCTTAGCTACTACAGGCTGTTATCCCTTCGATCGATCGCGAGAAGGTTTAGTTTTAGGGGAAGGTGGCGCAATGTTTGTTCTAGAAACAGCAGCCTTAGCCGCTCGTCGCCAAGCCAAAATATACGGCAAAATCAAAGGCTTTGGTTTAACCTGTGATGCTTACCATATCAGCGCCCCTCAAGCAGTAAACGGTAGTGCAGCCAAAGCAATTAAACAGTCATTGGAACGAAGTAATCTAGAACCAAAGGCGATCGCTTATATTCACGCCCATGGAACTAGCACAGTCTTAAACGATCGTCATGAAGCGGAACTGATTCAGCATTTATTTCCTCAAGTAGCAGTAAGTTCTTCTAAAGGTTCTACAGGTCATACTCTAGGTGGATCTGGTGCAATTAATACCGCTTTGACCTTGATGGCAATGAAGCACAATTATTTACCTCCCTGTGTTGGGTTAACGGATTTGGCATTTGATTTGGATGTAGTTACCCAGGCTAGACAAGCCGAAATCAATCATGCTCTATGTTTCAGTTTTGGGTTTGGGGGACAAAATGCTGTAATTGTCTTGAGCAAATGAATTGTTAATGTTGAGTATCAACTGTTTTATACTTTGTAGTTAAACAATCAGTTTCACGCTCGACTATTGTAAGATTTGGCTAGGATTTATGTTCAAAGATGGATAAAATTTGATAGCCTAAGTTAATAAGCTTTGGGAACGAATCAAGAGCGTGGAAATATCAATTGGTCGCGGAAAAAAGGCTCGTAGAGCCTATGGATTTGATGAAATCGCATTATCCCCTGGAGTGCGTACTCTAGACCCTAGTCTAGCGGATACTACCTGGGAAATTGGCGGAATCAACCGCGAAATACCGATCCTAGCTAGTGCAATGGATGGGGTGGTTGATGTAAAAATGGCAGTTTTACTTTCAAAGTTAGGGTCAATTGGGGTTTTAAACCTTGAAGGGATACAAACTCGTTATGAAGACCCAGAACCAATTTTGCAGAAGATTGAGTCGGTCGGCAAAGATGAATTTGTTGGTTTAATGCAGGAGCTGTATGCCGAACCAATTAAACCAGAATTAATTACTCAAAGGATTAAAGAAATTAAGAGCCAAGATGCGATCGCTGCGGTCAGCTTAACTCCCGCAGGAGCGAGTAAATATGGCAAAATTGTCGCCGAGGCAGCAGCAGATCTGGTCTTTATTCAAGCGACAGTAGTATCGACGGATCATTTATCTCCAGAGGCGATCGCCTCATTGGATTTAGCTGCTTTTTGCCAGTCAATGCCCATGCCAGTAGTGCTAGGTAACTGTGTCACCTACGAAGTTGCCCTCAAACTAATGAAGGCTGGCGCTGCGGGAGTCTTAGTTGGTATCGGCCCTGGTGCAGCTTGTACCTCTCGTGGTGTATTGGGTGTTGGTGTTCCTCAAGCCACGGCAACGGCTGACTGTGTGGCAGCGCGAGATGATTATTATGCACAAACAGGTAGATATGTACCAGTGATTTCTGATGGTGGGATCGTCACTGGAGGCGATATTTGTAAATGCCTTGCCTGTGGTGCAGATGCTGTGATGATCGGCTCTCCCATCGCTCGGGCAGCCGAAGCTCCTGGAGGAGATTTTCACTGGGGAATGGCAACTCCTAGCCCTGTATTACCCCGTGGGACCCGAATTAAAGTAGGAACGACAGGTACGATCGAGGAAATTATGGTTGGACCAGCTAAACTTGATGATGGAACTCACAATTTGCTAGGCGCAATTAAAACCAGCATGGGAACTTTGGGTGCTAAAAACCTTAAAGAAATGCAGCAGGTGGATGTGGTTATTGCTCCTTCTCTATTAACCGAAGGCAAAGTCTACCAGAAAGCACAACAGCTAGGCATGGGTAAATAGCTTATTTACTTTCAAGAAACACGATCTGGTAGCGTTGATTTAGGGACGAGTTCTAGACCGGGTAGTCCTAAAGATGTAAGGATAGAGAAAAAACAGGCAAGTAATATTAATGTCAATATCCTGTCCTACTTGTGAGTCAAAGCACATTGTCAAAAACGGCAAAATACATAACGGAAAACAAAACCATAACGAAGTGTATCCTTTAGGATAAATGTCGAGACTGCAATCGACAGTTTGTCGAAAACCGACAACAGAAAATAATCAGTCAATCGACCAAGGATTTAATTGATAAGCTTCTGCTCGAAAAGATTCCATTAGCAGGAATTGCTAGAGTGACAGAGGTTTCAGAGGTTTGGTTACAAGGTTATGTCAATGCCAAATATGAAGCAGTACCAAAGGAAATCAATATCAAAGCCAAAAAAAAGGGCGATTAACAATTCAGTGCGATGAACTATGGTCATTTGTCAGTAGAAAAAAGAATAAATCTTGGGTTTGGCTGGCTTTGGATGTAGAAACTAGGGAAATTGTCGGAGTGTATATTGGCGATCAGCTTTGCTGGTGCGCGGAGCGCAATCGCAGTAGAGAAGGAGCAAGAAAACTTTGGCAGTCTTTACCACCAATCTATCGACAATGTGCAGTCTGTTATAGCGATTATTGGGAAGCCTATGAGCAAGTAATTCCCTCAAAACGCCATAAAGCTGTAGGCAAACAAACTGGTAAAACTAATTATATTGAGCGATTTAACTGTACTATGAGGCAGCGAATTTCTCGGTTAGTCAGGAAAACTCTATCGTTTTCTAAAAAAGTTGAAAATCATATTGGAGCTATTTGGTATTTTGTCCATCATTACAATGCATCCTTACATCTTTAGGACTACCAAAAATTTATAAAACACTATCTACAGAGTGATATAAGCTTTATTATTCTATCGATTTCTGCAATCAGAAACTCATAGTATGATGCCCGTCTTTTTTTGTTTAACCGCTTAAATAATTGGGGTATGTATATACCCTATTTACTTTTCTTATAGCGATCGCTATAGTTGCTTTTGGGTACATTTTGGGTAAAGCTACGCTCTCA
>JBDKJC010000132.1:0-7492 GCA_039796815.1 Cyanobacteriota bacterium
CTCCAGGCCCGATCAAACGTATTGTGGGACAGCTTGACGATATTTCTAGAGTTTTACAGATTATTTCTAGTTTTCATTAATTTTGATCCCTTTAGGCTAAGGTTTCTGGACAGTAACCTAGTCCGATGGTAAATTGCTGACGAAAAGCTTCAATGTCTTTGGTATCTGGCACACCATAGGAAACCACCGCTACTTGATAACGGCGCATAACCTCCACAGGAGATTGACCAGTTTCTAAGCTCCAGAACACCATTTTGAGGCGCATTTCTGGTTTATAAGCGATACCCAACTCTGACATAAATGAGCAAAAATTACCGTGTAATCTTGGTTCTAAAGCTTGAGGAAAGCGAATTTTGACAATCCAGCCATCAATTTGATGAATTACGGTGAGAGAAGCATTTGACGTATGCTCCATATTGCGAAGATACTCGATTGTTCTTAAGGTAACACTGGCGTTGGTCAAAAAATACAGATAGTCCATAAATTATGTTTTTACAGAAGCGTATTTATAGTCTGACAAGAAATGTGTCGTTCGCGCTTGGGGAAAAGCACCCGATCTTTTAAATTTGCTATAGGGGATATTACCCAAATACGATCGTGTAAATTGAACTTATAACTTAGGATGGATCGAGATTTTTTACTTTCAAGCTATACCTATCAACTGCCTCAAGAGCTGATAGCGCAGTCTCCTGCCGACCCTCGAGATAGCTCTCGTCTACTGATCGTAGATTCACGGCGAGAGTCTACCCACGCCACTTTTCAGGACTTACCCAATTGGTTAAAACCAGGTGACTTGCTAGTCCTAAACAATACCCGCGTCATTCCTGCTCGTCTTTATGGTCATAAAACTACAGGTTCTCAGCTAGAAATTTTGCTGATTGAAGAGCGATCGCCTAACTGCTGGCTGACTTTAGTTAAACCTGGCAAACGTTTTACAATTGGAACAACCATCAATTTCGATGCTCTGGGCAATTCCCGCTCAACCAATAATCCGCTCCAGGCGACAGTAATCGCCAAAGATGAAGCCACAGGGGGCAGAATCTTGCAGTTTAAGCTAGCTCCAGGTCAGTCTCTATGGCAGTTATTGGATGATTATGGACAGCTGCCTTTGCCCCCCTATATTACGGATAGTGATGCTCCTCAAGAGCGATATCAGACCGTATATGCCAATCAACCAGGAGCGATCGCCGCTCCCACCGCTGGTTTACACTTTACCCCAGAATTATTAGCTAAACTACAGCACCAAGGAATTGAACAGGCTCAGATTACGCTTCATGTGGGAATTGGCACTTTTCGTCCTGTAGAAACCGAGCAAATTAAGGATCATGCGATGCACCAAGAATGGATTGAAGTCAGTGCAGAAACCGTAGCCAAGATTAAAGCCACGAAGGCCAGAGGAGGTCGAGTCATTGCCGTGGGGACAACTGCTACTAGAGCTTTAGAAGGAGCAGCTAAAGAAGCCAAATCAGACTTAATCGAGCCTTGGAGGGGTAAAACTGACTTGTTTATCTATCCAGGTTATCAGTGGCAGGTCGTTGATGGCTTAATCACTAATTTTCATTTACCAGGTTCTAGCCTGTTAATGCTGGTGAGCGCGATGATTGGCAGAGAATATCTGTTAAGTCTTTACCAACAGGCGATCGCTCTTGAATATCGTTTTTATTCCTTTGGCGATGCCATGCTAATTTTGCCTCAAGCCAGGTGATTACAAAAGATGATCATCACTCAATACTTTTCGGTTAATAATTGTGTTCGGTAAACCTGGGCTTAAGTAATGAGTAATAATGACCTACTACCTACTATCTACTACCTACTACCTACTACCTACTACTCACTGTTTATTGTTCACTCTAATTTCTGTTAGCGGAATCGAAATCGAAACAGCAGTACCTTGACCTATTCCAGGACTTTCTAAGGAAATAGTACCCTGCATTAAATCCATCAGATTGCGCGAAATGGCTAATCCAAGACCTGTCCCACCAAATTTTCTGGTGGTTGAACCATCGACCATGACAAAGGGATTAAATAGTTTATGTTGTTGGCTGGGGTCAATGCCGATGCCTGTGTCTTCGATCTTAACTACAACGTATTGATTTGGGTCTTGCTGATGTGTTTCGGGATAACTATCGGCTGTAGAATCTGGCAAATTATATTCTTCAGTGGTTAGTGCTTTTGCAGCCAGGGTAATATGGTCGCTGGAAGCTTCAATATCTCTTTGGTAGTCTGCTTTTGAAGCCAGAGAATATTGATAATTATCAAATTCTCGATCGCTTGTCAGTAGTTGAGTTGTAATAGTAATCGTGATTGTACCGAAATCAGTAAACTTAACCGCATTACTAACTATGTTAATTAACACCTGCTTAAGTTTTGCTGCATCTGCCAGAACATAAAGCTTTTTTCCCCAAACAGGCATTTTTAAATGTAAGTTTTTTTGCTGGATGGAAACCAGATGAAGATCGACTACTTCATTAAGCACCCGATTTAAATTAACGGGTTCAATCTTGAGGGAGAGTTTTCCCGCCTCAATCTTGGAGATATCCAGTACATCATTAATAATGCCTAAAAGATGAATCGCTGCATCGTCTGCCTGCTGAAGAAATTCTCGTTCTTCTTCTTTGCTATCACAATAACCGTCTTGAACTACCCGAATACAGTTAATGATGCCATTTAAAGGAGTCCTCAGCTCGTGAGAAGTGGTGGCCAAAAATTCGCTTTTCAACTGGTTAGCTGTCTGAGCTTGTTTCCAAGCTGTAATAATTTCATCTCCCCAAGCCCTCAAGCGACTCACCATATCATTGAGAGAGAGAGAAAGCTGATTAAATTCGCGGATTTGAAAATTTTCTGGCAGGCGATCTACATCAGAATCTAGGTGCTGATCCTTTAAAGAATAATCTCTAATTTGTTCTAGAGGGCGAGCCAATTCACGGGACAAATAGAGCGTAGCCAGAGAACAGGCAGCGATTAAACCTAGAGTCATGCCCACAAGAGCTTGTTGAATGTCCTTAAGGGGTTCTAAGGCAGCGTCTAGGGGGCTAACCGCGAGAATAACCCATTTTTCTCCTTTGTTGCTGGTAATGGGAGAAGGAATCGAACTATATCCAGTAACTAATTCAACTCCATCAGTCTCCAAATAAAATAGGTGTAGAAAATCTGGCTTATTGGCGATCGCATTTTCCATCAATTCCGTCAACCTTTGAGCGTCGGGCATTTGCTTAACATTACGTCCCACTCGCTGTTCAAAAGGATGGGCGAGAATTGTGCCGTCTCGATCGATGACTACGGGATAGCCTTCTAATGAACCAGGCTCAATGATTTCTTGAGCAAGAATAGCAGACTTGATACTTAAGGCATAGCGCAGATTACCTTGGCGATCGTATATAGGGGCGGTCAACCACAATTTTAATTGACGACCTGAAGGATTTTCGCTGGCTTCCGCCGAATTTCGTAACAAAGATGTGGTGGATGAAAGTAATTTGACATCCACTTGAGACGCAGTTGTAAAAATTCGCTGTTTTTTCTTCCAGGTATTATTTTCTAGCTGAATTGGCTCTTTACAGCTAGAAGCAGCGATCGAACTAGTTTCGAGATCGGTAATCTGAGCGCAGAGAACACCGATGGGCAAGACTTGTTCTAGTTGGGAAATTAGTAACTCTCCGTTTAGAATATCTGAGCGAGCAATTGCTGCATCGCTGGCGCTCGCCAGGTTATTTTGTAAAGCTTCAATCGAATGTTGAATTGTTTCTCCCTTTCTGACGGCACTTTCGGTTAGATTCTGTCTAGCAGTCTCCAAAAAAGCCGAACGAGCTTTCCTATAGGTGACATATACTCCAATTAGCAAGACAGGAACACTGACTAATAGAATGCGTGAAAGTAAAATTCGTCGAAAAGAAGATTGACTAGGTGCCATAAGGAAAGACTTAGCCCCACGCTTAAACTAGATCTCTACTGTTGTATTTTATGTATTTTAATGATATCCACTTCAACACCATTTGCCAGATCCATTTTCTGAGGCAGTAACAATTCTAGCTTGATTAATGAAAAATCGATTACATACCACTGTTATTCTGGCGATGACTGCCGATGGTAAAATTGCCGACTATCAAAGTTCAGCTGCCCGTTTTGGTTCGATTAACGATCGGATTCACCTCGAACAACAGGTGTCTTTAGCCGATGCAGTTTTATTCGGCGCAGGTACATTAAGAGCTTATGGCAGCACCATGTCGGTTTCTAATCCACTACTGTTGCAAGAGAGAAAAGCGCGATCGCAATCACCTCAACCTATACAAATCGTCGTCTCTGGATCGGGGAATTTGGATTCTCAGTGGCGCTTTTTTCAACAATCCATCCCGCGATGGTTGATTACTATTCCTGGTAATGATGGTAAATGGCAAAACAGAGCAGAATTTGAGCGGATTTTAATTGCTCCCGAACATAACTCGATAATTAATTGGACGAAAACTTGGCAACAGCTAGCCAAATTAGGTTTAAATAAGGTGGCTATCTTGGGTGGTGGAGAACTAGTAGCATCTTTATTGGCAGAAAATTTAATTGATGAACTCTGGTTAACCATTTGTCCCCTAATTTTTGGCGGGAATTCTGCACCAACTCCTGTGGGGGGAACAGGATTTATCCAGTCTCAAGGCAAAAAACTTCAGCTATTAGAAATAAAGCACATAGAACAAGAATTATTTCTACATTACTTAGTAATCAGTAATCAGTAATCAGTAATTAGTATGCAATCCGAAAATCATCCTATTCGTTTTAATTCAAAATACTCCAAGGCTCGTCACAACTTTCTCACTGCTGCTTCAGAACAAGCTACCTTAATCAAATCTTGGCAGCATCCCCTAAGAGGGATAGCAGGGGAAAAGCTATATTTAGATCTGGCTTGGTTTGGCGATCTTGCTGCTAAAAAAGTATTATTGTTAATCTCTGGGACTCATGGAGTAGAAGGATATTGCGGTTCAGGAATTCAAGTCGGTTCGATTAGAACAGGGTGGCATCTCCAAGCAGATAGCAATGTTGCTATTGTGATGATTCATGGCTTAAATCCTTATGGGATGAGTCATTTAAGACGAGTCAATGAAGATGGGGTCGATCTTAACCGCAATTTTCTTGATTTTCAGCAACCATTACCGACAAACACTTTTTATGATGATTTAGCAAATATAATTGTCCCCGAAAATTGGACGGTAGAAACTCAGATGGAAACTTTAGACCAAATCACTGAGTATTTAGCCAACAAACCATTAGCGGTAGCCGACTTAGCTAAGGGGCAATATCAATACTGGTATGCACCTTTTTATGGTGGGGAAGTTCCCAGCTGGTCAAATCGAGTATTTAATCAAATAAGCGATCGCTATCTTCTCAACAAACAAGCAGTTGGTGTATTAGATTATCATACTGGTTTGGGACAACACGCCACAGGGCAACTAATGAGCCTACCAGTTAATTCTGACGCCAAATACACCAAATACAATTTAGCCGCAGAAATTTGGGGGGAGAAATTAGTCGTGACAGGTTCTGCCGATTCTGTGGCTGTCTATTCTCCTCAAGGAACTTTAATTGCTGCCTTGCAAGCTAAATTAGCAACCTCCACCTGCATTGCGGCTGCTTATGAATTTGGCACAATATACGAAACCGAAGTTTTTCATGCTCTAAGAGCCGATCATTGGTTATATACTCATGGTGATTTAAATACGAGACAAGCAGTCGAAATTAAACAAAATATGTTAAATGCCTTCTATGGCGTTCTTCCTGAATGGCAGAAATCGGTTTGTAACCTCGCATTTACCGCTCAAGAGGAGTTATTGGCTGGATTGCGATCGCTATAAAAGGGCGAAACTCTTAGCTATAAGCCATAAGCTATAAACGATAGATAGAAGAGCTTTTGATAAAACTAATCTCACTTTTAAACATCTTTTGGACATCTTCAACCCCAAATACGATTAATAATTGTCAAATAGACAGGAATACCAACAATAATGTTGAAGGGAAAGGTTAACGCTAACGCCATAGAAATATACAGACTAGGATTTGCTTCTGGTATGGTCATTCGCATCGCAGCAGGAACAGCAATATAAGAAGCACTAGCGCACAATACAGAAAATAGAAGTGCATTACCTGGAGACATGCCAATTATCTTGGCCAGAAAAATACCAATCAGAGCATTAATTACAGGCATGAAAACTGAAAATCCAATGATAAACGAACCGCTTTTTTTTAAATCATCTATTCTTTTTGCTGCTACTATTCCCATGTCTAGTAGAAAGAAAGTCAGCATACCGTAAAATATATCACCAGTAAAAACTTCCAGTCTTTGCCAACCATTTTCACTGGTAATCATTCCCACCAAGAGACTACCCAATAGTAAAAAAACTGAACCATTGAGAAAGGCTTCGCGTAACACTTCTGACCAAGAAAACTTTTGGTCTACTACTTCATTATCTGGATTCTCCCCTGAAGAATGGGCAAACAACCTGGCTAAAATTAGACCTATAATAATCGCAGGAGATTCCATTAAAGCTAAAGCTGCCACCATATGTCCTCCATAGGCAACGGGAGGCACTTGTTGGTCAAGAAAAGAACTAGCCGTTACAAAAGTAACTGCACTAATTGAACCATAAGTTGCAGCGATCGCTGCTGCATTATAGACATCTAATTTGAGCCTGAGAATAAAGAAAGAATAAATTGGCACCACAGTAGCCAAAAGTATTGCAGTCAAAAGGGTAATGGCAATTTCACTATTAATCCCACTTTCATGAATTTCATGTCCTCCTTTAAATCCGATCGCAAACAATAAATAAAGTGAAAATAGTTTGGGTAAGGGATGGGGAATATCTAAATCGGACTTTAAAAAAACCGCCATCAAACCAATAAAGAAGAATAAGACAGGCGGATTTAAGATATTAGAGAGAATTAAACTAGAGTCCATGTTTTCGCTTGCAGTTACAATCTAATTTAACTTTGCAATCAATTAGCTAATTTAAAACGGAAGAAAAGTAAAATTTTTAGTTTTGCTTTTGTTTTTCAAGAGTGACAGAAGAAGGCTACTATGCTTACTACCACAATATTTAAGACTATTTAAGCTTCAAGACTCAGCAGTTTTATCTTGAAACCATTACGCATTTACTAATGCTGATTATTTAATCTTTAATCTTTGCCTGAAATTGATTTTAATCGAGATTTTACTTAAATAAAATTTAATGTTCACCAGCATAGATCGATATTATTAGTAATAATACTTATTTATTCAAATATTTACTTAGACAACTAAGTGTAAATTTGGTATTTATTAAAAATTTATTAAATTAAAATAGTAGAAATGCTGTTGTTCAATAAGCCCTATAAACAATAAGCTGTAATTGTTTCTGAAATAAATTAATTTATATCAAGTAGATTATTGATTTTTAGATAATAAATTATTCTCTATTTAGGGACTAAATTTAATGGCAGCTTGCATTGGCAAAAATATCAAATTAGATAGTTTATA
>JBDKJC010000133.1:0-7483 GCA_039796815.1 Cyanobacteriota bacterium
CGAATATATCCATAATTTTCTAAGAGCAAGAATAATATCCAATCTATTTTTTTATATTCTAAATAAGTTAAGTTTAAGATCTTTAAAAAAATCAATAAGGTATTTAACTAATATTTAATTAATTATCACAGGATAAAAATCCCCATAATTTGCATGAATCAAAAGCGATCGCCTAATGGTAAACCATCCTCATGGCAAACGGAAAACGACACGCTAGCTAAAGAAAAAAATCAAGTTGAGTTGACTCAATTGCCTTCAAGCGATCGCGTTAGCGAAGGAGATCGCCTTGGCAAGCAGTCATCAAACCCTAATCAGATTAACTCATTTCACCAATTTTTGCGGTTTTGGCAGCGACATTCATCCTGGTCGTATTTTAATCAGGGTCTTTTTTGGGGAGGATTGGTTAGTTTGACCTCCATTTTGTCGGCTATTGGTGGTGCGACCCTAACTAAAATCGATCTAGTCGAACAACAAGTATCTCAAAGACTTCAGGGAAATGCTTCAGTATTAACTTCGATTGAGGATCGAACTTTGATTAAAGAGCTAGAACTAGATCCCCTAGATGTAAATTTACTACCAGCAGATGCACCAAGTAAAGCGATTAAAAATAATCAGCAACTAGCAGCCTCTAACATCGACCCCAAGCCATTATCTAGCGATCGAAGTACCATGTTGGCAAGAAAACATCCTTTTGAGCATAATTTAGTGGCGGTACAGAATACTACCAATAATCCTGAATTAGGTAGACAAGTTGTCGCTTATTTAAGACAGCAAAATTTTCGTCATGTTTATTTAGTCAAACACATCCCGCTAAAATTAAAACAAACCAACATTGTGTCAAATTATGGTCAAGTGGAAACAGCCAATTATCTGAAAAATATTTTAGGATTTGGTAACTTAAAAGCAAAATCGACTCTACAACAACCAAAATTAGTTCTTCAACTAGGAGAAGATGCGCTTGTTTCTACTAACTATCGTTTTGGCCGCTAATTAGCAAATGGACATCGATCATCTTAATTTACCTTAATTTACTCTCATTTATTTATGCTCTTATCTCAACTAAAACAGCGTTTAATTGGTATTTTATTGCTCGTAGCGATCGCTATTCTTTGGATCTTATTAGATGCTACTCCAGCGATCGCTCAAGACAACGCGGTTAACTATACTTATAGTGAAATACGACAGCAAGATTTTTCCCACAAGAATTTAGTTGGTGGAGTTTTCGCCGCAGCTGATGCCAGAGGTTCTAACTTTGAAGGCTCTGATGTCAGTAATTCGATTTTAACTAAAGGAATTTTTATCAATACCAACCTCAAAGACTCCAACTTTACTAGCTCGTTGATGGATCGAGTCTCTTTTGAAAACTCTGATTTAACTAACGCCATTTTTCAGGATGCAGTCGCCACCAGCAGCATTTTTGAAGGAGCAAATATTACAGGCGCTGACTTTACGGGTGCAATTTTAGACCGCTATCAGATTTATTTAATGTGTAAAAGAGCTGAAGGAACTAATCCTGTTACTGGAGTGGAAACTAGATATAGTCTAGGTTGTCGAGATTAACTGACAAAAAGAGTAGCAAGCTAAAACTGAGGAGCGCGATTCATCGACTGAGATAGTTCTACAGGAATGTTTATTTCTACCGCAGCTTTTTTAGGCTTTGGTTTGCCCACAGGAGGAATTTCTAATAAATCTCTTGCTCCTGTCACGCCTTGACCAATAAAAAGGAGTAGTGCCAAACAATTTAGCAAAATATGGAGATTGCGAATCGTAGTACTGCGATAAATATCATCGATGATGGCGATCGCTAAAATCATCAAGAGAGAAACGGCTATCCCCAGATAATAGTGTGACCAATACCATTCCTCTGACAGTCGCCAGACTCCATCTTGTTGCCCGAGTACAATTAAACCCATTCCTGTTAAAGTAGCAAAAACACCTCGCCACAGCTTAGGTTTAGCACGCAACAATAAAATCAGAGAGGCGATCGTGGCTATAAATATTAAGATGATTAAAACTGCTTGAGAATTATTTTTAGTCCAAAGATCTTTTTTGATAAAACTTTTATAAACAATCGAATAGGCTAACGCAATCAAAGATGCGACGACAACGCTAGTGGCTAACCAGCGACCGAATTTAACATGTTCTCTGCCTACCAGTGGTGGAATTTTATTTTTATCTTGTTTGACAGCTAAACGGCGCTGACGGGTTTGCCAAGCAAAGTTGGTCACAATTCCCACCAGTGGAAAAACAAAGATGATTACTAGTGCAGGATGAATCAAAGAGGCAAAATCCTCATTTCCCAAGTTAGAAAAGGCTAAATACTGCTGCGAGCTAATTAAAGTCCAGATGTATAGATTCATGGCATCAATAAGATAAATTACTCAAAGTTTTTGAGCAAGTTCAAACACAATTATTCAGATATAGAATGATTACTAAAATTCGGCTACTAGATAATGGTAGTAGCGATCGCCACATAAGTATTATTTGAATTTCAGTATAGATTATCAACAACTATGTTGATGTGATGTGGTTTACAGTCTATATCCCGAAGAGATTGAATAGATTTTGTTTGGCGATGAAGATGGCATGGGCAATTGAGCTATCTATCTGAGTTTTTTAGCTGTTTTTTAGCTTAGGGTCAACAGTCTAATTTAATCATAGGCGATCGCCCTGCTGCACCTAAATAAATTACAGTAGCTTAAAAATTTATTCAAGTATTCAAGAATTAAAGTTCGTCAGCTGTGTCTGGTGAGATTTCTATTACTTGACGATTTTCTTTAGCAAGCTGTTGATCTGTGATCAGATCTTCAAGTTCGCTGATCTTCACACCAATCTGTTGACAGGCTACTTGCAAGTTTTCAATAAATAGATCTACGTTTTTTTCGTATCCAGATAGAGAAGCAGCAACCTCTACTCCTTGTTTAGCATTGGCTTTAGCACAGTCGATTAGTTCTATTCCTTGAAGCATTTTTGTTTAAATAATGTCAATATGATGCTTAAGTTTTACACATCTATTTGCTGCTCTCATCCTGCTAACGATTGATCGTAGGCAATTGACGTTGAGGCATCTTTTTGGATTTCTTTTAGGTCATCTGTCTGCGCCAGGTGTTGTTCTAAAATATCAAGATTGCGGATATTTGCTTTAAAGTAGACATCGAAGATATCTCCGACAATGGGAATAAAACCAACTGTAGTTTCTAGGGCAATATTTTTGATCATTTGGGTAATTTTAGACTTTTCTAAGCCGAAACTAGTGGCAAGATAAATCATGTAGGCAGAAATTGCTGCTCCAACTAAATCTCCTCCTCCTGGAATCAAACCCAAAATTGGGTCTAAACCAATCCGAAATTTAGTTCCAGGAATACCAATTGCTGTATCTAACAGTTTGGCAATCTTACGAATTCGGCGGAGCTTATCTAACTGTTGTATTTTATTCATTTACTTATTAAAAAGTTTGGCTAGCTTACTTCTCTAGGATACGACATGATTTTAAAGCGATCGCCATCTAACTTTATCTTTCGTTAGAGATATTTTTCTGATTTCTTTGAAATAAATTGACGTTGAATTAAAATACATTCTATACAGTTATTACTTTTTTAGGTGCTATTAGCATTAGCTATACAGGCAAAATCATCGTACATCGAGCCAGACCTCATTTGTGGGAATTAGTTTATCAAAATTGTCTCCACCATTGGCAATGGTGACGGCTGCAACCTTATAAGTTTGGGGTGCGATCGCGACAAGTAAACTTTTGCCTACCGTAGAATCTGAATTTGAGACTGAGACTGTTTGAACTTCTGGCTCATCTTCCTTGCTATTGATTAGATTATTAATACCGATCGCAATTGGAAGCAACCCTAGTAATCCAATCCAAGCTCGCGGTATGATTAAAGCACCAAAAAAGCCAGGTAGACTAGCTATGACTAAAGCTATAAACCCTAAATACTGACCTACTACAATATGTCGGCGACGAAAAGAGCTATTGGTTTGGGAAAAAAACAGCATTAAAATCAAGATGTCATCGACATTAGTTGCAATAAATGCTGTACTTCCTGCGATCGCAGCTTGTATCCACCAACTCATAATGTACGCTTGATGTAAATTAGCTATTAGCTATTGGCTTCTAAATTTTTACTCAAACTCATCAATGCAAAACTACTTACCAGTAGAGCGATAACGGTTAAAGTTGGATCTAAAAGAGTTTGGCTATCTACCAAAATTAAAACACCCAAACCAATTAAGACAAAAGGAATTAAATTATTGCCATAATTAGTTAACAAATCGGCGATCGCTTTAGTCTGTGTTAGTTTATAGGCAACGTAACACCAAATTCTTACTAGTAGAAAGAATTCTCCTACAATCCCCAATAATCCAACCCAGGGTCGAGGTAAAATTAAGCTACCAAAAAAACCAGGCAAACTGGCTAAAACCAGAATAGTAAAGCCAAGATACTGACCTAATATAATTAGTTAAGTGTTTCCTTAACCCTCATAAATTAGAAAAGTAAAAAAGCTTAACGATGTCCCTCTCAAGAATTTATAGTAAGAGCAGATCAGATCTTTAAATATATATCAAGCACCATGAAAGCAATTACTATTTTGGGTTCGACTGGCTCTATTGGAACACAAACCCTCGACATTGTTAACGATCATCCTGACCAGTTTCGAGTAGTGGGTTTAGCAGCAGGAAGTAATGTTGCCCTCTTGGCAGAGCAAATTCGTACTTTTAAACCCGAAATAGTGGCTTTGGGCGATGAAAATAAACTGTCTGAATTACAAGAGGCGCTTGCATCCAATCCTCATCAGCCTGAAATTTTAGTTGGTCAAGAAGGTATCTGCGAAGTTGCTCGTTATGGTGATGCACAGAGCGTTGTTACGGGTATTGTTGGCTGTGCTGGCTTGTTACCTACTATCGCAGCGATTGAAGCGGGGAAAGATATTGCTCTGGCAAATAAAGAAACTTTGATTGCTGGTGCGCCTGTGGTGCTGCCATTAGTGCAAAAACATGGTGTAAAACTACTGCCTGCTGACTCAGAACACTCAGCCATTTTTCAGTGTCTCCAAGGTGTTCCTGATGGCGGATTACGACGAATTATGCTCACGGCTTCTGGTGGTTCATTTCGCGATCTTCCTGTTGAGCAACTTAGCTCCGTGACGGTTAAAGATGCCCTCAAACATCCTAATTGGTCAATGGGACAAAAAATTACCATTGATTCGGCTACCTTAATGAATAAGGGACTAGAAGTTATTGAAGCTCATTATCTGTTTGATCTCGACTATGATCAAATAGATATTGTGATTCACCCCCAAAGCATTATTCACTCCTTAATTGAAGTGCAAGATACATCGGTTTTGGCACAATTAGGCTGGCCTGATATGCGTTTACCTCTACTCTATGCTTTATCTTGGCCTGAGCGTATTTATACTGATTGGGAACAGTTAGACCTAGTTAAGGCGGGAAATCTTACCTTTCGTGAACCCGACCATCAGAAGTATCCCTGTATGCAGCTTGCCTATGCTGCGGGTAGAGCAGGAGGATTAATGCCAGCGGTACTAAATGCAGCGAATGAACAGGTAGTGGCGCTGTTTTTAAGTGAAAAAATTGGCTTTTTAGATATTCCGCGTTTAATTGAGACTGTTTGCGATCGCTTTACTAATCAAAATAACTCTAAACCCAGTCTCGATGATATTTTAGCCGCCGATCGATGGGCAAGACAGGCGGTGTTGGATGCTCAATTAATTAAGTTAAATAGTTAAATAAATGATAAAGATATCTTAGGCAATTGTTTTGTTTGTATTAAGTTACTCCATACTTACTGATAATAGAATTATAAACTGTACGCAATAACTGGTAAATTAAAACTGTTTTAGTTTTTAATTAAGTTTGTCCTAGCTGGCTAGATTTAGCTGCTCCTAAATTACATTTATATTTGCTATTTAATTAGAAGATGGATATTAACGAAACTATGGCTCAAATCAAGTCCCAATTAGAGCAAATTGAGCGTAATGAGCAAGAAAATCAACGCGAACAGGCTGAGGTTACCGAACTCATTTTGAATTTAGAAACCGAGCTGAAACAATTACAAAGACGACGCGATGAGTTAGATGAAGAGGCCTTAAAGCTTTATACTCAAGCAGAAGAATTAAGACCTAAGCTCAATAAGTTAGAACGTATTTCTAACTTGTCTAAAGATTTTCTCGAGCTACATCATGAATGTCAGGATAATCATGATTTATTGAGTACTTTATATTCTTCCATCTCTGCCGAATCAGTTGAGGATACTAATCAAGCTCTGCTAAATTCACCACTGTTCAAGCAAACATCAACCAAGCCAACGCAGTCGAAAACGATCGCTCCAGATTACTCTCAATACACCATTAGCATCGATGAAATTAAGCAGGCTTTACCTAATGCCGAAAAAGTTTATCAAAAGTTGGTAGCTAACTATTTAGAAGAATATAAAACCTATCAAAACTATATTGTTGATGGTTTAGACGTAATTTGGTATGCTGTGGCGTTTATTGCTTTTGGCCGCCCATCCTACCGTAAAATGGGCTTTAAATATCATCCTGATTTGGACGGTTCAGAACGAGCAATGCAGTTAGTCAATACTGCCTGGTCTGTTTCTCAACGATATTTAAAAAATTCGACCGATAGTAACAACACTACCGATAGTAACAACACTATGAACAGTCTTTAAGTAAAGTAGGAAACTGATGTTCAAAAACGTTACCATTAAAAACGTCTAATGTGAAGAGTTTTCCCTAGCTAAGAGGCTCAAAGCTAAGAAGCTAAGAAGCTAAGAAGCTAAAAATATGGCATCAGAGATCCAAACTCTACCAGACAATGTAATAGATTTAATTGCTGCGGGGGAAGTAATCGATTCGATCGCCGCCGTAATTAGAGAGTTGGTAGAAAATTCTCTAGACGCGGCAGCTACCAGAATTACCGTTACTTTTAATCCTCAATTGTGGCAGGTTCAGGTAATTGACAATGGTAAGGGAATGCTGCTGCCAGATCTGCGTGTCTGCGCTCAACCCCACAGCACTAGTAAAATTAGGACTCAGAAGGATCTCTGGCAAATTACCAGCTTGGGTTTTCGAGGAGAAGCTCTACACAGTATTACTCAAGTCGCAGATTTAACTATTTGCAGTCGCGCCAGTCAATCAGATTTAGGTTGGCAAGTTACTTATCATGAAGCTCAACCAGAGCAAGAATCAATTATTGCGATCGCTACTGGTACTATTGTCACCGTCTCGAATTTGTTTGCCAAGATCCCTGTCCGTCGTCGTGCTTTACCGCCTATACCCCAACAGCTTAAAGCAATTCAAAAACTGATTCAAAAAATTGCTCTGTGTCATCCTCAAGTTACTTGGCAAATTAAGCAGCAAGATAGTTTGTGGTTTAAGATTAGTCCTGGCACTACCGCCAAAGATATTTTGCCTCAATTCTTGAATAAAGTAAATCAGAGCGATTTATACCA
>JBDKJC010000134.1:0-7437 GCA_039796815.1 Cyanobacteriota bacterium
TACAGCGACGAAAAATTAACGATCGCGACTAGGAAATCTAGTTTTAAAGGAAGGGTAGATCCTTTCCTTTAGGGCGGTTGCCAATTTTTACTGCCAACCAAATTCTATCCCTAAATATTTCTCTAACTGTTGATTGTAAGGAGCAAAATATTCGACCAAAGTCTTTCTAATATTGGGGTCTACATCTTGATAAGAACCAGCATTAACTTTAGGATAATGATCTTGAGGACAGCTAGGTAAAGCGAGAAACTTAAACACTTGCTCCATATTTTCCCGAGGCTTAAGATAAAAATCTTCGCTTTTGAGAAATAAGAACTGTTCGCGTCCCAAAATTTCGATCCAGGGTTTAACTTTATAAATATAAAGGCTACTCATAATATTATCAGGGTCATAATAGCCTGTATTAGTAATCTCTGCTTCGGGGACGGTAGCTAATCGATCGATTTCAGTCGCGATCGCCGTTGCCAAATCCAGCTTAGTCAAGCCTGTATTCAGCTTATGATAATGCCAGGATATTGCTCGATCTACGGGATTTCTTAAGAGGATAATAATTTTGGTCTGGGGAAAAGTATCCTTAATTCTTTGTGCCACTTGAGGAAAGCGGAGATAGTTAGGGGTGGCTTCCCCTGTAAGCCAATCAGGGCGATCGGTAATAGTCGGAAAATGCGCTAAATACCAATCAACACCCCGTTTAAAATGCTGCCAATAGAAATCAAGCTCTTTTTTATGGGACAGTAATACTTGAGGATGGCGACTCAGGTAATGATAGATTGAGGAAGTTCCACATTTAGCTGCTCCAGCAATAATAAAGTCAGGTCCAGATTTTTTCTGAGTTGGCCAGTCCAACTCTGCTAGATCGGGATAAGCTTTAATTGCTTGTTGATAACTTGCAGTACGGTAACATTTAAACGCTTCAGCGACTCGATCTTGTTGAGTTAAAGCATCCCCTAAATTACCCCAGGCGATCGCTATCTCAGGATGTTCAGTAACAATTTGACGATAAACCTTAATCAGCTCAGGAAATTGTTCCTTTGCGATCGGCGTATATTGCAGATCGATATAAGTACTCTTAAAAAAAGGATCGAGTTGAATTGACTTAAGATAAGCTGTAATAGCTTCGGGAAAAGAGCCTCTAGCTCGTAAAAGTTTACCTAACTGAAAATACAAATCAACAGTAACTCGAAGATCTTCAGCTAAAGTCGATCGCTCGCCAGTAACAGCTAATTCTTGAGCAACATTTTGTCTACTTACCTGCTCAATTGCTTGACGCAAACAAGAGATCGCTAAATCAAATTGCTGTAGGTGTCGATAAACTGCCCCCAGCTTGCTCAAAGCCAGGATAAACTCAGGTTTAATCGAGATTGCTTGACGATAAACTTCGGCTGCCTGTTCCCATTGTCGTTGGTTTTGCCAGAGTCTTCCTAGCTGATAGTAAGGTAGAGCATAGTTTTCCTTGAGGGCGATCGCCTTTTTCCAGTAACTTTCCGCTTCGTCATATTTTTGCAGCTTAAAACAAGTCAAGCCCCAATAATAGTAAATTTTTGCGGACGGATCTAACTCCGCTGCTTGCTGGAGATGCGATCGCGCCTGGTCATATTCTTGTCGTTTATAATCGACAAGACCCCAATGATAATAAACTCTAGCGCTTGGCTCTAATTGTGCTGCTTGTTGATAATTATTACTGGCACGCAACCATTTATTTTGCTCTTCCAAGGCAGATGCGAGGGCAAAAAGATAGTTAGAATTTTGGGGATTATTTTTAACTCCCTGACGATAAACTTTAATCGCTTCTTCATCTTTACCCTGTTGCAACAGCAGATTTGCCAAAGTTTTATATATCGACTCAAAGTCAGGCTGAAGCGCAATTGCCTGTCGGTAATGCTTGACTGCCAGTTGCCACTGTTGTTGTTGGGCATATAAATCTCCCAAATCAGCGTTTGCTTGGGCAGATTGAGGATTAGCCTCTATTTGTTGAATACACTTGGCGATCGCCTGTTCTAATTCAACTGAATCTAATCTAGACAAAGAACTTTTCACTGATTAATTACTGATTACTAATTACTGATTACTGATTATCCCGATACTGTTTAACCCTGCTGCTCACTGTTCATTGTTCATTGTGACGCGAAGCTTATCCGAAGGTGTCCTAAAGGATACCGCTTCGCATATACCCTTTAGGGAATCCTTTAGGACTCATTGTTCACTGCTCATTGCTCATTGTTCATTGCTCATTGTTCATTGATTAAAGCTTGCGAATAATTAATTGGAAAGTAGCAGTGGATAAATGAACTGTTTGCCACTGACCTTTAACAGAAATCAAAAATTGCCCAATACCTGCTCTAGGATCTTGCTGTGGATCTTGAGGATTAAGCCAACCATAGTAAGCAAAGATGATTAATCCTCCTGATTTAACCAGAGTCCAAGCTAGTTGAGCATTAGTTTCGTTGGCTTGAATTAATCTACATCGATCCTGAAGATGGATTAAATCGAAACTATTTGGGGTGCATTCTGCCAGTTTTTGGTGAGTCTCTCCCTTGCACAAGCTTACTTTTGATTCAGCACCAGTTTTAATAATGTTCTCTTTAAATTTGTCAGTAAACTGACTATCAATACAGGTAAGATGACTTGCCTGATGAGTCAACAATTGATCGAGCATCCAACAGCTAGACATTCCCTGATAACAGCCAACTTCTAAAGCATTTATAGGTTGTCCTTTGAGAGATTCTAGTTGCTCTGACCAGAGAGGAATACGATGGCTAAAAATATCTGTCGAGAAAAAATAGTCATGGGCGACACATTGATCCCAACCGCGTTGTTTACAGGCTTTTTGAAAGTTCAAGGCTGCTTCAGCCACTTTACCTTTTGCCCGCAGAGCATTACCAAGATGACTATAGACCCAGGGATATTCTTCCACCAGATTAATAATGGCATAGCAAGTGGAAATTGCTTCATCCCATTTTTCAGTCAGCAAGAAGGTTTTCACCAAGTCGCGATATGCCCAGGAAAAGTCAGGATCGTACTTAATCGTCAGACGAAAACAGGCGATCGCTTCAGTAAATGCACGTTGTTGAAGGTAAATCGTCCCTAACTTATAGTGTGCCTTGGCTGCTGTTGGTTCAACCTCCAAAGCTCTTTGATAGATAGCCTGTGCTTGATCTAATTTACCCTGCTGTTGATAAATTTCCCCCAAATCGAAAAAAGCGGAGGTAGCGCTTTTACTGCCAACAATTGCCCGTTCATAACAGGCGATCGCTTCCGAAATTTTGCCTTTCTTTTCTAAAGCTTTCGCCAATTTATAGTATCCTTGGTGGTTAACTAAATTAGGATTAATCTGGGTTGCTTTATACCAGTATTCCATCTCCGCCTCTCGCCGCTGAAGCTGACCATTAATCTGAGCCAAAGCAGAGTAGATACGGGCAGAATTGGGTAAGTACTCTAGAGCATTTTCAAATGAACTTAGAGCTGCGGTTAAATTGTTTTCCAACAGATGTAGTTCTCCTAGTTGAGAATATGCTTCTGCTACGTTAAGCGTAGGATCTAATGCCAAAGAGTGCCAGACAACAGCTCGGTCAAATTCTGCTCTTCCTTGAAGTAGATTACCTAAATTACTAAAAGCAGCCTGCCATTGTTCAGGATTGTTGGCGCTAGTTATAATTGCCTGTTCGCACTGTGTAATAGCCTGAGCTAAATAGGTAGAAACCACGGATTTAATTGATAAAAATTACTGAAGGATCGATCAAAATAAAAAAAATAAAAACAAATTTTGGTTTTTATTTTTATTGCTGACAATGCCGTAAAATCAATTTGAGCGCATCAATACTAACAAAAATATCTTCAGTTAGCGCACTTTGGTACATTAAATTACGAAGAGACGAACAGCTAAAGTTTTGTCCGACTATGTAATAATGTTGTAAGTCTAGTTGTTGGCTAATCATCCAGTAGTCTGTTCTGATATAGTTAGGCGAAAAAAGCTCAATCACTTGAGTATTAGGAGAACAAAAAACTAGGTTAGTTAGCCCCGAACCATGGGGAGAAACAATCATCTTGGCATTAGCAAAGGTCTTGATCTGCTCTAAAAAAGACATTTCCTCAAGAAACACCGTCACAAAACCTGATTTGGTCAGTAACTGATTGACTTCTATCTCGTTAACCAACTGCCTATTTTTAGCCCTAGCTCGACTAACATAGATTTTAGACTGATTCTGATTATTCTGATTTAAATTAATTTGGGGCAAAAAGGTTTCCCTCAGAAACTTAATTGTTCCTTCAGGAACCCAGTCTAGATAACCAGGGAAAGAAGGTACAATTAGCTCGCTAGCTTGGATATGGCTGTGGCGATCGCTTTCAATAATTTTATCCTTGTCAATCCCCAGTAAATCCAGAGTTTCTTGTTGATAGGGTTTGCTCAAACTATTCACCACAAACCAATCGATTTCTTTTAATTTGAGATCGCTGCGCCTTAAAAGCTCTAATCGCGGCAAAATATCAAACATCCAATGATAGTAGACATGACCCGCCAAGCTTGATAATAAAGCCACTTTGCCTGTAATTTTTTTGACAGAAGCAATATTTTCTTGTTCAAAAATACTATGTTCGGCTCGTTCTTGATAAGGACATCCAGGCAAAAACCAAGGATAGTCTCTTGATAAATCTCCCAAGAGATAATTATCTGGTGTAATGATTGCGATCGCATGACAAATTACCCAAGAGTTTTTTTGTGGTGCGACCCAAGCTCTACCATCAGGAATTGTGACGACAAAAGGCAATTCTGAGTTAATTTTAGGGGCTTGTTCTAGGGAACATTGATAAGTGTTTTGACCGATCTGAAGTGGCTTAAACTGAGCAATTAGCTTAGTCATACAGCTGTTACAGTTAACTCCACCACAGTCTGGGTAGAATGTATCCCCAGGCTTAATTTTGATTGCTTCTGGCTGTCTAACTATTTTTGCTTTATTCTGCGCGACTAGCGCTTGTGACCACAGTACCTGCACATAATTAAACTCTTTTAAGTTACTATCTCGCACCCAGTCTTGAGTATGATGATAAATTTGGCTCGGTAATGATGCTTGATTATCTTCAGTGGGAAATAATTTAGGTAACTGTTTCCACTCATCTTGCTGGCGATCGCCTAAAACCCTCTCATAATAATCGATCGCTTGTTCTGCCTGCTGAGTTTTTTCCAAAACCTTACCCAGTTGAAAACAGATTTGAGGCTGATTTGGTTGCAAAGCCAAACCTTGATGGTAAACAGTTATGGCGGCATTTAGTCTCCGCTGTCGAGCCAAGCAGTTGCCTAACTTAAGATATAGTTCTATATCTTCTGGTTGAAGTTGCAAAGCGCGCTGATAATAAGTTTCTGCCTGTTTAATCCCCCCAAACTCAAATAATACATCTCCCATGTAACCATAAGTTCGCCAAAGATGATGGTAAGCTTCCTCTTGTTGTCCAGATTTTAAGGCTTGAAGTAATCGAGCGCAGGCTAATTTGGCAATTTCCAAAAGATCTTCAGGACTGCTGGTTAATTTTCCTTGACAATAAGCACTAACAAAATCTGGTTCTAGCTCAATTATTTTTTGCCAGGATTTCAAAGTCGATGCTAGATTCCCCATTTTTTGCTGCACTTCGGCGTAACTACTATAAGCCGAAACATTTTTTGGTTCAAGCTGAAGTACATGCTGAAAGCAGCTGGAAGCTCTGGCATGGTTACCCTGCTGCTGCCAAAGACGACCTAAATTTTGATGTGCCAAAGCCATTGTTGGCGATAAAACGATCGCTGTTTCAAAACTAGTGAGAGCAAGTTCTGGTTGAGAATTAAACCAATACACTTGACCCAAATTATTGTGTAAAGTCACCCAAGTGGGATCTAAAGCAATTCCTTTTCTTAAGGTAGCGATCGCCTTAGAATATTCTTGTTGGCGGGCGTAAGTACCCCCTAAATTACTATAAGCTCGGACTAAATCAGGCTGAATAGTAATTACCTGCTGATAGGCAGCGATCGCCGCGTCTAGTTCTCCTTTTTGATCGTAAAGTACTCCTAAATTGAAGTATGCTGCTTCATAATCAGGCTTGATTTTAATTGTTTGCCTGTAGGCAGCGATCGCCTCTTGCCAATTACCCATCTGATGTAGCACAACCGCCAAATTGTACTGTAATTCTGCCCAATCAGGTTGTAGCTTTAAAGCTTGTTTATAATGCCATGCTGCTTGTCGGGGATCTTGCTGCTTACTATGAAGTAGACCTAATTCTGCATAAATTTCTGCCTGGTTAATTCTAGTACCGAGAGTTTTTCTATAAGCACTAATAGCTGGAGCAAATTTACCCTGTTGAGCATAAGCTCTAGCAAGATAGGGATAAAAATCCACCCCATCGGGATCGGTGGCGATCGCCTGTTGACAGATCTCAATAACCTGCTCCCATTCTCCTCGCCCTAAGTGAGTTTTAATCTTTTTGAATGAGGATTCGTCTCTTATCATTGACGCTAATGGGAATGACCCTGACTCAAATTACAGAATAGATAGAGTGATAGGATAACTTGATTAATTCAAAAATAAAGCTATAGCGATCGGCTTAAAGTAGTTTGTGAACTAAAAAGCTGACTATTTTTGCTAGTTTGACCTAGCTAGTTTGACTAACTAAACTAATAATTTTAGTTGAATATCTTTTAATACTATTAGACCCACAACTTTTCGTCATGGGTCTAATTCTTCTTAGATTTATTTTAGCGATTAAATATACTCAAACTCAAGAGTAACTTAAGTTATGAGATTTCCCAATTATCAGTACCTTCTTGTTTAGCGATCTGAAGATTTTCTAGACCTTTACCAATATCGATCGCATCTTGTCCATCAATACAAATCATTCCTGTATTAGAGTCATAGCTTACAACGTCCTCACCGACTCCTAAGATTCTGATCATGTCAGAATCTTCACCTTCGTTTTCAAAATCGATGATTTGATCTAATCTACCTCTCTGGAATTCGTCGTTGACAAATTCAAAAAGATCGCTGCCAGAACCACCTTTAAGCACGTCAGCATTAAGACCACCCTTGATAGTATCGTCACCTTCCCCACCATCGATGAGATCCTTGCCTTTCCCACCTACAAGCAGATCATTACCATCTAATCCCAGAACAGTAGAGCCACCCGCTGCTGTAAGGAGAATAGTATCATTCTTAGCTCCACCCACAATAGTCAGTGGCGAACCAGATTCTTCTCCATCGGGTTTGACCTCAATTAAATTTGCTTGTCCCTGTAAACCTACATATTCTAAATTTTCACCAGCAATCGTTGCGCCATTTCCCAAATCTAAAACAATACTTGACATAATTAATATATCCTAACTATTTATAATTTAATCTTGACCTAAACATATCCATCAAAACTTTAGGTAACAAACCTATTAAAAACTATCATAGTTCATATTTTTATTACGTCCAG
>JBDKJC010000135.1:0-7407 GCA_039796815.1 Cyanobacteriota bacterium
ATCGACGCTGTCAAAACGATTGTTAAACTGAGGATCGCTACCAGAGATGTCGATCTTGTCGCTAACATTAAGGGTGATATCACCTGCCGTTCCTTTCCCAAAAGCAGTAGTTATAATCTGTCCACCGCCAGCTAATTCCAATGTATTCGCGTTGATAGAAATATTTCCGCCTGGAAACTCACTACGGCTACGACTACTTATGACACCACCATCTGTTACTTGTAAACTATTGGTATCAATGCTGATGTCACCCCCTTGACCTCTAGCTCCTTCATTAGTTGCTGTATATAAAAGACTGGAAAAACCACCTGCTGTACCGTCTGCCAAAGTGGGAAATGGAGCTGTCCCCGATATAACCAAAGAATCTGAAGCGGTAATATTGATATTACCTGCATCTCCCTGTCCAGAAGTGCCAGCCAGGACTGAAGCTCCATTGGTAATTGATAAAGAACGAGCCTGAATATCTATATCTCCCCCTTTTCCAATTCCGTCTTTTTCTACCTCACTTGATACACCACTTGTCGCACCATCGAAACTAATCGTGTCATCAACTCGAATAGTTATATTACCTGCATCTCCCTGGCTAAATGTATCGCTTCGTAATATTGCACCAACTTGGTTTGAGTCCCCGTTCGTTGTCAGAGTAAGATTGCGGGCTGTAATATCAATATCACCACCTTGACCAATGGCTTCTTCTCGTACCGAAGTCGATACACCAGTTTGTACTCCTGCAAAAGTGATTGTGCCACTAGTGGATTCAAGATTGACATTTCCTGCATCTCCTAATCCATAAGTATCAGCTTGGATTACAGAACCGTCAGTAACAGAAATAGAATTGGTTGCTTTCACATTAATGTTACCTGCATTTCCTGTACCTGAATTGCTAGAGGCTATTCCAGAACCACTAGCTAAAAACAAAGAATTAGTATTGATATTTACATTTCCGCCCGTGCCTACCGATCCTTCTCTTAAAGTGTTGGAAATAAAACTACCACCAGCAAGAATAACCGTTTCTAAAATATTTAGGTTAATATCACCCGCTCTTGATTCGGCAGAGCCTAATCCTTCTGCTGTTCCTGCTAGAAGATTACTTGTACCTGTCAGACTGAAATTTTTAGCATTGACAGCAATTCCACCGTTATCATCTGAACTTACATTAACTATAGCTTCGTTTTCTAGAGAAACATTAGCTAAGGATTTGGGATTCTCAAAACGTAGCTGACTATCAGCAAAATTAACTGTGCCTGGAGCTATAAGCCCTCCCAGGTTAACTTGCCCTCCTGGTGCAGTGATCTTGCCACCATTATTTAGGTTGACATCTCCACCAATTAAGGTAAGGTCCTGACCAGGGTTTACTTCTAAACCCACAACTTCACCAGCATTGTTAGTTGCTTTAGATTGATTAGTAATCGAACCTGCCCCTGAACCAACTTGTAAACCGATAGGTATACTAATCGTCAGTAGAGGATTTTGAGGATTTTGAGTATCGAATACTGTTCCGTCTTCAAATAATAAACTTTGGGAGGAAGTAGCTACAAACGAGCCACCAATATCTAAAGCAGCATTTTGACCAAAAACTATACCGTTGGGATTTAACAAAAAAAGATTTGCACTACCATTAGCCCGAATTAAACCATCGATTTCAGAAACCGAATTACCTGTGATGCGTGAGAAAATGTTGGTAATATTGGCGGCATTGTTAAAAAAAGCTGATTGACCAGTAGGAACGGAAAACTGTTCAAAGCTATGAAATAGATTATCTCCCGCTTCTGCGCCCCCAGTAATTTCGGTAGTCTGCTCAGATTGCTCGATCTCAGTTGGCAGACTACCGTCTACTGTAACTTGTGCCTGGGCTCGATCGGAAATGAGGAAATAAAAGAAAATACTGTAAAAAGCTAAAGTCAAAAATGACTTAAGGTTTTTCATGGGCAATTTCTTATATGACTAAAATATTACACGGAAGCCTATAGCGGAGGTTTAGGTGGCCATGATTCATCCTCTTCAGGAGGACAAGCAAGACAACAAACGCCACCATTAATTTTTTTAGCTTGTTCTTGACTTATTTCCTCAATCGAACCTTCTAAAAGCGGATTTTGTAAGTCTTCAATCTTAATTGTGTGAGAACGTTTCATAGAATTAACTCAAATATTAAAACTTGCTTAAAAGACTATCATACATATTAGGCTATTCAAAATTTAATATCTGCTTAATTTTTGCTTGAAAAGAACCGTGGCGATCGCACTTAACAACAGCGAAAGTCCCGCAGGAATAAGAGGAATCCAACCTGCTTGCAGAAAGATTAACCAACAGCTGACGAAATTGAAGCCATAAATTACGGAAGTTTAGGTAGCTGTGGTTTTATAGGCTCAGGGTAATTAGCACCTCCCACTATTTTTCTGCATTCACTATCACTCAAGTCTTTGACTTCGTATGAGTTGAGTGGAACTAATGTATTAATCTTGATTTTACTAACACGTTTCATATTGACTGATTAACTAATTGATAAAAGTCCATTCTTTTTTGTAGTCTTCTCATCCCCCGCATAAATGCTGAGGGTATGAGAAGCCTTTTTTATAAATTCCCAGAACTACTTTTCTAGTTAATGTTTATCTGGTGGGCATGGATCATAGTCTGGGTGTTTATCCTCGGGTGGACAATGAGGATCATAATGAGGATCGATATCAATATGGATATTGAACCTACCGCCTGAGATATTCTGAATTTGTTCTTGACTCATTTCTTCGATTGAACCTTTTGAAAGCGAATTTTGCAAGTCTTCAATCTGAATTGTTTGAGAACGTTTCATAGAATTAACTCCAATATTAAAACTTGCCTAAAAGACTATCACACATATTCATTTATGCAAAATTTAATATCTGTTTGATTGGTGCTTGAAAAAAACCGTGGTAATCGCAGTTAATCATAGTGAGAGCGCAGCAGAAATGAGCGTAATCTAGCCTGCTTATAGAAAATTAACCAACAGATGATTAACAAAATTAACTGAGCAAAAGCGATCGCACTTCTTTAAAAACGACCTCTTGTCTTATGTAAAAATATTAAGAATTTTTCTATTTCCTAATTTAATATCTGCTCGATTTTTGCTTAAAAAAAACTGTGGCGATCGCACTTAACAACAGCGAAAGCCCCGCAGGAATTAGAGGAATCCAACCTGCTTGCAGAAAAATTAACCAACAGGTGACGAATAAAATTAGCTGAACCAAAGCGATCGCACTTCCTAAAAGCAGCGGACGACGCAGATACCATCCTAGTATTCCCCCCAGTAAGCCCCATCCACCGATCCAAATCGTTGACCAAAAGTCAGACCACCACCAAATCAGAGGACGATGATCGATCGCCGTGCTAATAATCTGGCCGATCATCTGCGCCTGAATATACACTCCTGCTATTTGTTTTTGAACCAGTGAGCTTTGACGACTATAGGGAGTTTGCCAATCATCGCTACTACTAGAGGCGATAACGCCGATGATGATTAAACGGTCTTTAATTAAATTTTGTAACTGAGCAGAATAGCGATCGCTTAAAATATCTCTTAGGGAAATTTGTGGAGCTATATTTTGCACAGATTTTAAGGAGCGATAATTGAGCAATATTTGATACCCTGCTGCATCTATTCCTTGATATCCTCCTGAGTGCTGAGTGATTGGTTTAAAAGTACTCGTGCCAATTTGTAAATCTCCTGCGGGAGTAATACGAGATTCTATACCATTTCGATGGAGATAATCCAAGGCTAGCTGAAGACTAAAAGCATACTCTGTTTTACAGCTAGAAGTAGTGGGAGGATTTAAATGTATAAGCTGACGACGAATAACATCCCCGCTGTCGGCGACAAAATCACTAAAGCCTAAACGGGAAAGAGGAACTTCAGGAGGCGGTGGCGTACCTTCTGAGTTGCCATCTTGCGGTGCGGCAACTTTACATACGGCGTATAGGCGATCGCTAGTTTGTAATTCTTGCGCTAAATTAGGATAGTCGGACTCTACAGCAAAGTCGCGATAGATGTCGATGCCAATCGTTCGGGGTTGATATGGCTTAATTTTCACCAGTAATTGTGCTAATGCTTCATCAGCCAGTGACCAACGTAGGGACATATTTTGCCGATCTTGATATTGGATGTCAGCTTCATCTACGGTAATCAAAACTATACGGGAGTCGGGACTTTCTAATGGTCTTAGCTGCATTAAGCGGTCAAATGCCATTAATTCCATCGGTTGCAACCATCCTAAATATCTCATGCCGATTACCAAAAAAGCGATCGCCATACTGGAATTTAAAATTAAGATGGCTTCGCGTTGCCAACTTCTAGGAGGACGATTGTGCCAGACAGCAGTAGGTTGTTCGCTAACTCCGTTGAGCCGATCTAAAATTGCCCCTGCGTGGGGTCGATCCAAGGGAGATAGAGCGATCGTGCGATCGATTAAATCTTTTAGATCGCGAGAAATTTGTGGTGCTAGATTGTGCCAAAATAGTTGATTAGTCTGAGTTTTAGGTAAGTCATCGGGATAAATACCCGTCATTAAATGAATAAATGTACGTCCTAAAGCAAAAAAATCCGAGCGAAAAACTGCTTGACCTTGAAGCTGTTCGGGGGCAGTATAACCAGGAGAATATATCCTAGTAATGTCACTCTCTTCTAGTTTATCAATATAGGTAGTGGTAACTTTTCGCGCCGTCCCAAAATCAATCAGAATTAATTTACCGTCGGGACGAATCATAATGTTAGACGGTTTGATATCTCGATGCAAAATATGCTGCTTGTGAACTTGCACTAAAATTGCTAATAGTTGTTTCAACCAGTCAACAGCCTTAGTTTCAGTTAACTTAGCATTTGTTTGAAGCCACTGTTTGAGATTCTCTCCTTCAACTTTTTCCATGACCAAACAGCGTAGTTTTTGATTGCTCTGGTTGGGTACAAAAGTAAAATAATTATCCCAGCGAGAAATGGATAAATGTTCCAACTGCTGTAATATTTTGCTTTCTTGCTCAAATAGTTCGACTAAGCGACGACGATTACTAGTCAAAACTTTGAGAATCTTCGGTATCCCACCATCATCTATTTCAAAAACTTCAGTATGATGTTGTTCGTCTAATTGCCGTAATGGTTTAATTATGCGGTAGCGATCGCAGATAACTAAACTAGAGCCACATTCCTGACAATATAGCAAATTATCTGGGTTACAGCGATCGCCACACTGAGGATTGATACAGTAATTCATAAAAAGTCCTATTTCATCAAAAAGCTGTCAGCTATGACGCGAAGCTTATCCGAAGGTGTCCTAAAGGATACCGCTTCGTGACCGATAGGGAATCCTTTAGGGCATATACCCTTTAGGGAATCCTTTAGGACAGCTTTCAGCTATTAGCCCTTTTATAGTTATTTAAATCCAAGCGCAATTCCTCCAGTAAAACTTCAACATTTCGTTGAGCATAACCAACTGCTAAAGGAGTTTTGCCTTGTAGCGACAGCAAAATCTTTTGTAGACAGGCTCTAAGTGAATTTTCATCTCGAAAGATTCGGTATAGTTTATTTTTAATGGGAGTGACAATCTGACGTATTTGCATGGTTTTAATTTCTGCATCATCATTGGTGATCCAGGCATAATTGCGCAAAAATTCAATTTGACCAACATCTTGATGCTGATTCACTTCGGTTATCTCTGCGCAAACCCGATCTATAGATTGACTAATTGCATACTGAATTACTACAGGCTGATGTAAAGCAAATAATGTTTCTCGATTAGCTATAGTTTTGATCACCAGCGATCGCCTAATCAAAGATTCTAGAGCCTCAATTAATTCGGCTGTATCGATCGGCAATAGAATATTTGACTGTAACTGAATCAAAGACAGTGGCTGATAAGCGATCGCCAGCCAGTTGAGAATTTCTTGTTCGGCGATCGATAGACGTTCAAACTGTTCATCTAAAAGATCGTAGATATCACCATAAACAATCGTATCTTGTTGAAGAAAAGCCGCTACACTACCATTAAATAGCTCCTGTATTGTAGTAGCAACTATTTTAAGAGCTAAAGGATTTCCCCGATATAACTGAATTAGTTCCTCCCACCTGGAGCGATCTGATAGTTGTTTTTCTTGAAAAATTTGTTGAGCTTCTGAAGCCAAACCACCAAGCTGCAAAGAATGAACGGGAACTTTTTCTCCTTCCAACCAAGCTACTTCTTTGGGTTTTTCGCGAGTACATAACAACAAACAGCTTTGATGAGATTCTGCTCCCAGTCTCCGTAGTAGTTCACCATAACCCTGATATTGTTGACGATAATGTCCTGCTAAATCTCCACTCTGCCAAATTTCTGCTGCCGTATCTAGAATAATCAAACATTTATCTCGGCGTAGGTGTTCAATTAAAGCCGAAATTTGACTGTCTAAGTTGTTATTGCTGGTTTGATGTACCTTAGAACTAAAAAATTGCAGTAAATCACCTACTAGTTCTGCTGCTCCTGGGACATAATAAAGACTACGCCAAATAACACGCTCGAAATCAGACTGTGTTTGCTGGGCAAAGTAGACAGCTAGAGAAGTTTTACCAATTCCTCCCATACCAAAAACAGTTACCAAACGGCAACGATCTTTAACAATCCACTGCTTAAGTAATTTTAATTGGCGATCGCGCCCATAAAGTTTAACAACCAGCGGTGCTTCTCCCCAATCTTGCTTTTGATTGGGTTGATTTTTGGGTAATACTTGAGGCTGGACTTGTAAATCAAGCTGTTGCGAACTCCATCGCTCTAACACTACCCGAAAGTTACTTTTACCAATATCTTCCTCGAAGACCTGTGATAGTAGTTTCCATAGTTTAGGCCCTGCCGCTTGTTTTAAGTAGCTCAGGCTGTATTGACAAGTTTCTTCCATTTGTTCATAGGTTTTGCCTTGCCACGATCCATGCAACACAATATTTTCCACCTCTCTAAGCGGTCTATTAGTTTTACTAACGACTTTGGTGTCGATCAGTTCGGCAATTTCATCCCAGTTCATCAAATGTTTAATTTTAAGTTTGCTTTCTACGGCCAATTATAAAAATTAGCTGAAATGTATCTCAAAAAGAAAGAATAGCAACTATGGTAATAAGTTAATAAAGTTAAGTAAAAATACTGATACTTGTTTTAACATAGTTAACTAAGTTCATATTTGCATTTGAATTAACTGCCCAATTTAATCATATTGAACTGACTTCAAAATTGTCTGCTTGTGTTTTGAGATACAAATTTAAAATAATGACTTTTGATAAATATATACCAGAGCGTAATAACTCTCAACAGCAACATTTGCCACAGTCCAGATTTGAGCGAGCTTTTCTACCCAAAAATATTGTCAAAATTACGCCAAAATTAACAAATCAATTTCAAATTCTGGTTGAAAAGACTTCAGCCT
>JBDKJC010000136.1:0-7386 GCA_039796815.1 Cyanobacteriota bacterium
CAAAGCCTATTTTAATCGTATTAAAGCACGCCCTAGTTTTAAGATAGCGATTCAAAATGATGAAATGCCTTTGCCGATGATTCTATCTGGCTTACGCAAGGTCTTTTTAGGAATTTGATAATTGTCAATATTTAGTAGATTTAGTAACCGTTGGCGACATCAAAATAAATCGGTCTAACAATCGCCGAAGTAATTTGATAGCGATCGCCTTCTCGTTTCATCACAGCTTGGTCTTCTCCTACAACAGATACTTTGTCGTCAAAAAAGATCCAATGTTTGAAATTGAAGCGTAGCGAATCTTTGCCAAATTCTACTGCTTCGACGTTGGTAGCGATGTTATAGCGATTTTTTTTCAGTTTATTGACAAAGCCGTTGTAAAATTCCTTGGCTGTAGGAGAATCTAGCCTCTTGATATTAATTTTTGGTTCGTTAAAATCAAAAGTTAATTCGACATCATCGGCAAATACGCCACTTTGACGCATAAGTTGGAGTTGCTCATCTCCTGTTTTTGCTTGAATAATAATGTTGTTCCAGGTGTTAACTAAATTTTGAGCGTTTAGATACATTAAGG
This sequence comes from Cyanobacteriota bacterium, assembly GCA_039796815.1. GTDB lineage: Bacteria > Cyanobacteriota > Cyanobacteriia > Cyanobacteriales > Xenococcaceae > Waterburya. The sequence goes on from JBDKJC010000136.1 coordinate 572, forward strand.
CTTGTTTTGGTGTAGAGATCGCACTAAGAGGTTCGCTGTTATGAATTGTAGGTGAAACGGCTTTGAGTTCGGCAGCATAGAGTGATGAAGTTCCCAGAAATATGCAAAATAGATTAATTCCTAAAAGACAAAGCGATCGCTTCAAGAAAGTAATAAAGTGATTTAATCTTGGCTTGATGTTTTGAGTATGATAGATAGTTTTCATGATTTTATCTCCGTGTAAAATCGAGTTGATTAATTTAAAATCGCTGAATTAGAGCCACGCCGACTATTAACAAAATTGCACCTATAGCTCGCCAAAAACCAAGAGGATGGACTGGAAAACCTACTAAACCAAATTGATCGAGAAAGATAGATGCTAACATCTGTCCAGCGACTATTAAGCCAATCATGGTGGCAGCACCAAGTAAGGGAGCTAAAATAATTGTGGTTGTAAGATAGATCGTTCCCAGTATGCCCCCAATCCAAAGATACCAAGGGATCTGTTGCATCTGACCGACTGGAGGCAAGGAAATACGAAAGAGTACAGTATAGAGAATTAAAGCGATCGCACCTATTCCAAAAGAAACAGAAGCAGCCAAAAGGGGATGACCGAGATGTCTTGCTAATTGAGAGTTAATCCCAGCTTGAGTCGGTAGAAGTCCTCCAGCGATCGCAGCAGCAAATACAAGCAGCCATTTCATTGCTTTATCTCCTTGAAAGTTAAATGTTGATTTTATCAAAAAGCTTTTAACTATTAGCTTTTAGCTATTAGCTCATTAAATATTTAACTCTCTGTCAATCCTTATAAATCTTGATTAGATGGGCGTACCACAATCTCGTTTACAGCTACTTCTTTGGGTTGAGCGATCGCATAATGTACGGCGTTACTAATAGCAGTTGGCGAAATGAAACTAACCTCGCTAAAATCACTGGCAATTTGGTTAATTGTCTGTTCGTCGTTACTAGACTGCATCAGTTCGCTTTCTACTGCACCAGGATAAATAGTTGTTACTCTGACTTTGCCCAACGTCTCTTTTCGCAAGCTTTCACTGATAGCTTTGACAGCGAACTTAGTACCGCAATAAACAGCGAAATTAGGTAGAGCATGAATCGAGGCTACTGAACCGATATTAATTATATGACCACTACCGCGATCGCTCATATTGGGAAGCACCGCAGCAATTCCGTGTAGTACACCGCGTATATTAATATCAATCGCTTTATTCCAGTCGTCTATTTTTAGGTCGATTAAAGGACTAACTGGCATAACTCCAGCATTATTAACCAGAACATCAATCCTACCAAAGCGATCGATAGTGGCTTGTGCCATTTCCTGTACTTGCTTGGCATCAGTAACATCAGTAAGGTGATAAGCAGCGTTATCTCCTAATTCTTGAACAAGAGATTTCAGTTGTTCTTCGCGACGTGCTGCTAGCATGACTTCACAACCAGCATCGGCTAATTCTCTAGCGATCGCTTCTCCAATACCACTACTTGCACCTGTAACCGCAACAACTTTATCTAAACTCATTTATCTGTCCTCCAATAATAATTAAATGTTTACAATTTTTGCTGAGTAAAATTCAAAATGTAGTCAATTAATGCTTTTGGTTGTTCTTCAGGAACAAAATGTCCGCAATTAGGGGTGACTATGCCCTCAACATCAATTGCTCCTCTTTTCATACATCGTTCGACTACTTCCCCGTAAACCGAATCTGCACCGATCGCCAGTACGGGCATTTGCAGTTTAGTCTGGGCATACTCTCGTCCGCGATCGCTATCTTTAAAGTAAGCACGATAATATTCAAAACCTGCTTTCATTGCTCCTGGTTGAGAATAGGTGCGAATGTATTCATCTATATCTGCATTACTTATTGCTTCAGAATTACGAGAATAGTGCTGATAGAACCAACTAAGGTAAACTCTTTCTCGTCCAGCTACCAATGCTTCTGGTAAATCGGGTACTAAATGAAATGCGTGATGCCAAGCTCCTCCACCAGGAATCAAAGGAACTTCACTGGTTTCTCCCAAGCCTGGTGGCGCACACTCAATTACAATTAATCTTTGGACTATTTCAGGATGTTCTGAAGCTAGAAAATAAGCTACAGAGCCACCATAATCATGCCCGACAAGATAAATTTTTTCATAGCCGAGCGATCGCACGAGTTGATAGATATCTTCGGCAATAATGTGCTTTTCATAGCCCGTTGCAGGACGTTCCGAATCACCTAAACCACGCAAATCGGGAGCAATAACGGTAAAGTGCTGGGCGAGTTCGGGGATAATTTTATGCCAAGCATGATGAGTTTGAGGATAGCCGTGTAATAAAACTAAAGGCTCACCTTCTCCTGCGGTGACATAATGTAATTGAATTCCATTGACCGTTATGTTGTGATGATTCATAAATTACGCTTCATGTGAATTAGCTTCGTTCATTTACGTAGCTTATCCTTTAGGAAATAAACTAGTTCGTAGCTCTTAGCTCTTAGCTCTTAGCTCTTAGCTCTTAGCTTTTAGCTTTAAAAATTTACTGATAACACGTGCCATGTAAATCTAATCTCAATCCCAATATCATGCTCTGCAATGTCCAAGGAAACGTTTGTGCTGTCCTTCCCTTGTATAGAGTAAGAAGCATAAAATCTAAACAGCTTATAGCTTAAGGCTTATAGCTTACAGCTACATAAATTACACTCGAATAACAATTTTGCCAAAATGCGAACCACTTTTCATGTATTGGTAAGCTTCTTTTGCCTCTGTAAAATCAAAGATGCGATCGATAGTGGGTTTTAATTGATGGTGAGCGATCGCCCGATTCATCGCTTCAAACATTTCGCGACTGCCGACATAAATTCCTTGTAAGGTAATGCTTTTACCCAAAATAGGTTGGGGGTTGATTTCCCCTGCTGCCCCTGATAGTACGCCGATTAAGCCAATTTTTCCTCCATAGCGTACCGATTTTATTGACTTTGCTAGCGTCCCTGCACCGCCAACTTCAACGACAAGATCTACACCCACCGAATCAGTTAGCCGATACACTTCTTCTTCCCAATTAGGAGTGGTTTTATAGTTAATAGTTTCATCCACACCCATTTCCTTGGCACGTTCTAATTTTTCATCACTGCTAGAAGTTATAATTATTCTCGCTCCATGTACCTTGGCAAATTGTAAAGCAAAAGTAGAAACGCCTCCCGTACCCAAAAGCAATACAGTTTCGCCTGCTCTGACATTACCCTTTGTAACTAAGGCGTGCCATGCTGTCACCGCAGCACAAGGTAAAGTTGCTCCTTCTTCATAAGAAAGATGGTCTGGCAATAGTACGACTCCGTTTTGGTTTAAGGTGACATATTCTGCGAGCATTCCATCAATGCCACCACCGAGATCGGACTTCATAATCTCTTTGGAAATCTTGCCAGATAGCCAATCTTGAAAGAAAATCCCTGCTACGCGATCGCCAATCTGAAAGCGAGTTACACCTTCACCAACAGCAACAATTTCTCCCGCACCATCGGACATAGGAATTAGAGATGGTTTTTGACCTGGATAATTGCCTCCTGCAACAATTAAATCTCGATAGTTAAGAGAGGTTGCACGGACTTTAATTAATACTTGACTAAAACCAGGTTTAGGTTCTTGGCGTTCGACTAAACTTAAAGCATCAAGTCCATTACCTCGATCGATTTCGTATACTTTCATGTTGTTTACCTTTGTTTTATCTGTCAGAGATTAGTAGCCGTTGGCAACGTCAAAATAAATCGGTCTAACAATCGCCGAAGTAATTTGATAGCGATCGCCGATCTGTTTAATCACGGCTTGGTCTTCTCCCACAACAGATACTTTGTCGTTAAAAAAGATCCAATGTTTGAAATTGAAGCGGAACGAATCTTTGCCAAATTCTACTGCTTCGACGTTGGTAGCGATGTTATAGCGATTTTTTTTCAGTTTATTAACAAAGCCATTGTAAAATTCTTTGGCTGTAGGAGAATCTAGCCCCTCGATCTTAATTTTTGGTTCGTTAAAATCAAAAGTTAATTCGACATCATCGGCAAATACTCCACTTTGACGCATAAGTTGGAGTTGCTCATCTCCTGTTTTTGCTTGAATAATAATGTTGTTCCAAGTGTTAACTAAATTTTGAGCGTTTAGGTACATTAAGGCTTGTTCTGGCGTGGCGATCGCGCTTGGAGGTTCGCTGTTATGAATTGTAGGTGAAACGGCTTTGAGTTCGGCAGCATAGAGTGATGAAGTTCCCAGAAATAAGTAAAATAGAGTAATTCCTAAAAGACAAAGCGATCGCTTTAGAGAATTAATCAAGTCAAGTTTTATTTGAAAGAATCTGTTGTTCATTTTTGTCTTTGGGTAAGGGTTTGTATTTTTTGAGTGGAGGGAGGGACTACAATAATCTCTTTAACTGCTACCTCATCGGGTTAGGCGATCGCATATTTGTGTTGCTTCAAAATAAAGGTTGACAAACTTAGTAATGTCGATGTTTTCAGTCATTGCTTTTGAACAATATTTTAATAAAGTGAAGAAGATTGTCGTCCGCCCAAACGCTGGTTTTGAGCTTCGGGTAAAGTTTTAACTGAAATGGTGGTGTACGAACCGAGTTTTTGACCGATCATTAGGTAACGAATAAAATCTCCCAATCCTTCCAGCAGACGAGAAAAGCGTAATTCACCACAATCGACTGGTGCAAAACCAATATCTTGAGCTAGTTTCATCACCGTCTTTCTTGCTTCTATATCATCACTCGCTACAAATACCGAAACGTCATACTCATTCAGTGGTTGTGGCGACAGTTCAAATACTTCCTGTGCCATAGTGTTAAATGCTTTTACTACTTGCGCTTGAGGAACTTCATTCGCAAGTTTCTCCGCTAAAGAAATCTCTATAGGCGGATAAGCAAAGTTTTCGGGAATATCGTAATTGTTGCAATCGATGAGAATTTTGTTATTCAAAAGCTCGATAGAAGTAAGTACTTCAGCAGGATTAACACCGCGAATGGAATATAAAAGTACATCGCCAAACGCAGCAGCTTCGTCATTTGTACCGCCTTGAGTATTATTCCCAGCCGATTCGGCAACTGCTTTCCCTTTTTCTGCTGTTCGTGCGCCGAAAAATACTTCGTGTTTTTGTTCCGCCCAAAGAATACCCAATGAGCGTCCCATATTTCCACTACCTAGAATGCCAATTTTCATTTTTAATTCTCCTGTTTTTCAATTACTGATGCAGATTGCTTCGCTAGTCGCTTTTTCCTGGGGCTATTTCATTCTCAGTAGCCAGATAATAAATTATCTGTCTGATAATCAAAGTCCGTTTAAACGGACTTAAGTTTTAAGCCAAGAAATTAATTTCTTGGTGGCTTTTCATCAAAATGAAATAGCCAGGGCTATTTCCTACTCTTAACCACAGCAAACGCGATCGCCGATTCGGATAATTCCAGTTTTAATTACCCTGGCATAAACGCCAAAATTAAGATTAGATTTCTTTTTTATAGTTTTGAGAATCTCAGCATCAGCAGCTAGTTCTTGTTGTTCCAAGCCAGTCATCACACAACGCTCGGTTAATGTCGTGACTTCTAATTCAACTTCTCGACCAATTGATAGCCTTTTGCCAATCCAACCATGCTCGATCGGGACTTCATCTAATAAATCAATCAGTAAATTTGGTCGAAACCGTCGTTCGTCGATCGCGGAGTTGGGAAGAAGAGATTGAAGCCATGCTAGAGATGCTGAAGTAATTAGATGGATAGAATCAGCATCAAAGTGGGATATCTTCTTTTCTGCAACTAATTTTACGGGTTGTCCCAATACAGAAGAAAGTTCTGTATTTATATTTGCATCGTCACCTCTGATGGTTCGTCTGTCGGGAAAGGTAATCAGTGGTACGCCATCATCGTATGATGCTTGAAATTCAAACAGTCCGTCAATTTTACGAAATCTACGGGTATTTTTACCACTGCCAAATTTACCGTGGCGATCGCAAATGGCATACCAGCGATCGCCAATTACTCCCCGTCGATCGATTGACAATTCGGCACGAGACTCACCCAGTAATGACTTGACAGGATAACGCCATAGTTGAGCGATTTTTCCTTCTAATTCCATTGAATATTTACTCCACATCGACTGTTTGACGGGGACGTGTCTTTACTAAACGCCTAACACTGCTCGAAAACGTGCTTTTCCTTCACGAACGTGTCGAACAGCCTGGTTGATATCGTCGAAGGCAAACTGTTCACACATGGGTGTAATATCATAAGTGGCACAAAAATCCATCATTTCTTGAGTATCAGAGGGTGAACCAGCCCGACCGCCACCAACTTTCTTTTCCCCTAGAATTAATGGAAAAGGTATAAATTGAACCGCGCCATCGGGAACGCCACAGATTACTAAAGTCCCTTCGGGTGAGAGAGCGTTGATATACAAATCCCAAGGTACATTTGCCGAAACTGTGGATAAAATCAGATCGAAACGCCCCGCAGCTTTTTCTAGGTCTTCTGGTGATTCTTTGGTAGCAATAAAATCCGTCGCTCCTAGTTGGCGCGTGCTTTCTTCTTTGGAATGAGTAGTGCTTATACCCGTAACTTGCGTTCCCATTTTTGCCAAAAACTGTATTGCTAAATGGCCTAAACCGCCTACTCCCAAAACCGCAGTTTCCATTCCAGGTCTTACGTTATAGTGACGTATCGGCGACCATACTGTAGTCCCCGCACACATCAAAGGCCCTGCTAGAGAAGGATCTAGACCATCGGGAATGGGGACTGCCCAGCGAGCTTGCGATCGCACTCGATTTGCCCAAGCTCCATTACGACCGACAATGGTTTGACCCACTTC
>JBDKJC010000137.1:0-7375 GCA_039796815.1 Cyanobacteriota bacterium
ATTCGTCCACCTTTGATCATCACTTTGCCTGAAGCGGAATGGATGTGCGATCAACTCGAAAAAGTTTTACAAGAGGTAGCATGAAAAATTACATTTTAGAGCTTGCCGAATATGTTCATCAAGTTATTTCGACCTGTCATGGCACCCTGAAAAACCGTCAGGTAAACGGCATTTCACCAGGTGGAGATGCTCAGTTTAATATTGACAAAGTTGCTGAGGAAGCAGTCAAGGATTTTGTCAAAAAGCGTCATAAGTCAATAGCAGTTTATTCTGAAGATGAGGGTCTGCAAATAATTGGAGACAATCCTGAATATATATTGATAGTCGATCCTATAGATGGGACTCGCCCAGCTGCTGCGGGGTTAGAAATGGCTTGTATTTCAATTGCTGTAGCTAAATGGCAGAAATCTCCAAGAATTGCTGATATTCAATACGCTCTTTTGAAAGAGATCAAAACTGGATTCTATATCTATGGAGATATCCACCAAGAAAGTCTATCTTTCAGTGGATATTCTTTCCCTTTACCTAATTTGAGTTCGACTACAAGTTTGAGTCAAATGTTCTGGTCTTTTGAATTTAATGGACATCCTAGTCTATTGATGAGTGAAGCCTATGGACACTTAATCGATCAGTCTGCCAATACAGGAGGAGTGTTTTTGTTCAATAGTGCCTCTTATTCTATTTCACGCATTATTACAGGTCAAATGGACGCTTATGTGGATATAGGTAATCGAATGCTCAAAGAGCATCCTGAATTACGGGCTGACTTTGAGCGAGTTGGGCGCGGGCATATCTTGCATTTATTTCCCTATGATATTGCTGCCAGCATTTTTTTGGCTGAGAGAGCTGGAGTGAAGATCACAGATGCTTTTGGCAAGCCACTTGGTAGCACTCTATTAATGGATATCAGTGCTGAAAATCAACAGTCTTGCATTGCAGCCTCTACACCAGAGTTGCATCAACAGTTACTAGACAGCATCCATTGGTAAGTGTCTCGAAAAAAGACTTGTTTGTAATTTTAGTATTGATACGAAAATAGTAATGGGGTTTAATGAACAACAGTATAAAATTGACCCAATTTGATACGAACTTAGTCAAGGTTCCACCTATGGCCGTGTTTTTTGAGTTTAGAGATCAACTCAATATAGATCAATTGTATATATCTATATTAAAAACTCTGAAATTATTTCCTACTTTTTCAGCTAAATTTATTGGCGATGGAGAGTATTTCCTATGCTATATACCTGATTATTTTGGTTTCAACTTCTCGATATCTCTAGACAAAAAGCTTTCATCATCTCCACATAGAAACACTGACTTTAAAAGTCTAAGTGTTTTAGGATTTCCTCGCACTATTGATCAACCTGTTTTAAACATCTTTGTAATTCACAAAGCTAATGGTACTCAACTTACTATCAATCTTTCTCATGGAGTTGCTGATGGAACAAGCCTAAAACTTTTTACATTTCAGCTTTTTTCTTTTTTGAAAAATAAGGGCATTCAAATAACACCACTACCTCAAAAAAAAATTTATTTAGAGAAATCAGATAAACAGCTAAATACTCAAGTAAATTACAAAAATCATTTAGTAAATTTAGAAAATTTTTCTTTCAGAAGTGGTTACTTTAATGAGTTTATTATCCCTTTTGATCGAATTAAAAGCCTTTATAAAGAAATGTACTTGAGCAAAGATGCCGAAGACCTAAAACTACATGATGTTATATCATCTCTATTGTTAAAATGTTTAGCCACTCACCTTAGCTATAATAACAAAGAAATTAATCTTATTATCCCAGTAGATGTAAGAAATTTATATGGTTCTCTTAATTCCTATTACGTTGGCAATGGGTTTGCGGAAGCCTTTTGCAGCTGGAAAATTCAAGAGTTTTTGTCAATAGATTCAGTTGATCTAGCTCTGCAAATACGTCAAGTAATCAATAAGTTTTCTGATGTCAATTTTTTAAAATCTAAGTTAGAAATGAAACAAAATGGTTTAAGTTTTGAAAAATTTAACAAGGGAGAAATTCATGATTTTGCTTACGATGAATTCATTGCATTAACTTCTTTAGGAAGGTCGAATAGTTTGTTATCTATTTCTGACTCTACAAGAATAGGAGTTATTGCAGACAATTCCTATAATATTGCTGTTTTCAGAATTAATTGTGATTATGTAATCAATATTACCAGCCCCCAGCAGCTACCCAATCTTGCTCTGTTATATTGATGAATATCTAGCAAGCCAATATGAAGTTTAAAAAGCTTCAGAAACATTCTCTCAAGAAATCGTGGATATAGAAATTTGGCAGTGTCAAACTTATTAGCAGGTAAAAAAATTAAGATCATGAGCATAGATTTCACAACTGCCAAATGGATTAATCAGCCGAAGAAATTCGTAGTCACCGCTGAATCGGTAAAAATTAGGACTGAACCAAATACTGATCTTTGGCAGCGAAGTTACTATGGCTTTAGACGAGACAACGCACCAGCTCTTTTACTTGAGAATAATAGTGATTTTACATTCACAGCCAGAGTGATATTTAAATATCTGGTAAGATTCGATCAATGTGGCTTAATTATTTATGGAGATAGCGAACACTGGTTTAAAGCATCCATTGAATATGAGGATGCAAATATTTCACGTTTAGGAAGCGTTGTTACTAATTATGGATATTCCGATTGGTCAACTACAGATATAGCGACTACAAATGCTATGTGGTATCGTCTTAGTCGCAGAGGGCCTGATTTCTTACTTGAGTCGTCAGCAGATGGCATCGCCTTCAATCAAATGAGAATCTTTCATCTGCATAATCTTGGTGAAACATCGCCTGAAATGGGTAGTCTCAAGTCTCCAGTGCAGGCAAAGCTTCCGATAAATTATGGTTTGTACGCTTGTAGTCCGATGAATTCGTCTTTTGAGGCTGAGTTCAACCACTTTAAACTTGAGAAATGTAAATGGATGGCACATTGTACGGAGTGAAGTATAATCCTATATTCAGTAGATCAAAAAAAGAATTAAAAGCCTTAATATATAGTTCTTCTGAACTAAATAATTATCAAAATTGAAAGCAGCAATTAAGTGTAAGATAATTAAAACTTATACTTTGTGGCAAATTGTTTGAAATCTTGAAAAACCAACTAAAACAACCTGTTTTAACTGATTCTGAAACGTTAAATGAAGTAATAAATTGTCTGGCAAAACATATTTCTATTAATTCAACTGGAGCAGGAAATCCTCAAAATTTATTTAAAATTTTAGTCAGAGCAGCCAGTAAACAAGATACAATAGAAAATACATCTAAAGAATTAAACAAAGCAACCTGCGGAAATAATATTAGATATCATCTAAGAAAAATATCTGACTTTAAACAATTAGAAGGTCAAGTTAACTTAGCACTTAAAAGTAAAATTCCTCAAGGATTAAAAAAGAAAAGTTTAGTAGTAGCAATTGACCTAAATTTAATCCCTTATTATGGAAATCCAAAAGACTCGGAGAAACCATATATTTATCGAAGTAAAGCCAAAGATGGAACTTGCTCTTTTTAGGCTTATGCCACTTTATATACTATCAAAAAGGGGAAACGGGTCACTTTAGCTATTAGAGGAGTTAGATGGCAAGATACTAAAGTCTGTATTTTAACTTGCCTTTTAGCAGAATTATCTAGTTTAAAAATTCAAGTAAAAAGACTTTATTTAGACCGAGAATTTTTTACTATTTCAGTTATCAGATGGCTTAAAGTTTTAGACATTCCCTTAGCAATGCCAGCAATTAGGCGAGGTAAAGAAGGAGGAATTAAACAGTTTCTCAAAGGCAGAAAAAGTTATAAAGCAACTTATACTATGTCTAGAAGTAAAGATGATTTTGTTACCTTTGATATCTGGATTATTTGTAAATATAAAAAAGGTAAAAGAAAACAAAATGGAATTGAATATTATGTTTATGTGACTTATAAAATCTCAACAAATTTGAATCAGCTTCATCAATGTTATCGTCAACGCTTTGGAATAGAAAGTAGTTACAGATTGAAAAATTTATGTCGAATTAGAACGACTACCAAGCAGCCAAATTTAAGATTTTTATTTGTGGGTATTTCTTTTTTATTAGTTAATATTTGGGTTAATTTACTATGGAGAAAGATTAGTAAACCTCGAAGAGGAGGAAGATTAATTTATCGAATAATCTTTCCTTTAAGACAAATGCTTTCTTTTATAAATCAAGCTGTTGAGAGAATTTTTCAAACAGTAGAAACTATTTATATTCCTCTAGAATAAATTCTTCAAAGAATAATCTAATGTAACATAAGTACAACTTATTTTTAGCGACTGAAAACAAGCGCGATCGCTTAGCTTAGAAAGAATTTTTTGATCTACTGATATTTACTTACGAATTTAAAGATTTTAAATCTAAAATCTATGTTTCGCAAATTTTTTAAGAAAACTCCATTAGCTTTACTACAAATTAGTCGTGAAAAGCCAAGACTTTTAGTTGCTATCTTGGGAATTACTTTTGCAGATGTCTTAATGTTTGTCCAATTAGGAGTTAAAGATGCACTGTTTGATTCTCAAGTTGCTCCTTACGCAACACTTCAAGGAGATTTATTTGTAATCAATAAACTTTCTGATAATTTGCAATCTGTTAAGAGTTTTTCTAGAGATAATCTTTATCAAGCAAAGGGTATAGAAGGTGTGGATTCAGTCACTTCAATTTATATTGGTCAAGCGAAATGGCGCAACCCTGAAAACAAAGCTAGCCGCCAAATCTTTGTTTACGGAATTAATCCCAGTCAGTCAGCCTTTAATTCTACTGAAATAAATAAATATCTTAATCAGCTTAAATTATCAAATAGAATAATTTTTGACCGTGCTGGAGCAATTCCCAAGCTTGGCAACGTTCCTCAGTTATTGTCACAAGAAAATCCACTTTCAGTTCAAGTAAATGATTTTGAAATCAAGATAGTCGGACTATTTACTCTTGGTTCTTCTTTTTCGGCGGAAGGGAATTTAATTGCTAGTGATTCTACCTTTCTACAACTCTTTCCAGAACGAAAAGCTTATGAGATTGACGTAGGTATTGTTAATCTAAAGCCTAATGTTAAAACAGAAATAGTACAAGAACAATTAAAAGCAATATTACCCGATAATTTCTTAGTTCTTACTTTAGATCAATTCATTGCTCGAGAACGCACATACTGGGAAACAGATTCTCCAATTGGCTATATTTTTGGCTTCAATGTAGCTATTTCTTTTTTAGTTGGGACAGTAATTGTTTATCAGATTATTTATCTGGATGTTTCTGAACATTTATCTGAATACGCTACCCTGATGGCAATAGGATACAGCAGCCAATATTTAGTCAAAGTTATTATCCAAGAAGCTCTAATTCTGGCAATTTTGGGCTTTATCCCCGGAATTTTGATTTCAACTGGACTTGGCTATGTAATTAGTTCAGCAACTCTTTTGCCGATTTTATTTAAAACAAGTCGGGCAAAATTAGTCTTAATTCTGACAATTACTATGTGTATAATTTCTGGCACAATTGCTTTACGCAAACTTCAACAAGCCGATCCAGCAGATATTTTCTAAGACCAATTCTCAAAACTAGCTCAAACGATTAAAGCGAGGATGCGCTGACTTTATATAAACCTCTAAGATTAATTTTGCGTTTTTTTTAGTTCTGTAGTAACTAGTTTACCTCGACTAATGTTTAGCGATCGCCTTACGATAATCTCCTCTTGAAGCGCGATCCTATAGTTATTAGTTTTTTATTAGTTTCTTATTAGTTTTCTATTAGTTTTTAGGTTGCAAAGCAATCTAGTTTCAGAGATTATGACTGTGGCACTTATAAGCAAAGTCATTACTAGCTAAAAATTTAAGACGCGATCGCATCTTAAACAAATTATCAATTGTTAGCAGAGGTCAAAAGTCACGTTAACTCAGTACAACCGTCAAATTAACCCTAAACTAAAAATTTAAGGAAACTTGATAATTACAGGAGATAAAACCATGTCTGCAACTGATGTTTCAGCCCTTCCATCATTGCGGGAAAACAACACAATTCCCTTGATAACTATAAATGGATATCCATATCCAGTCAAAGAAGCTTTGCGACGATCAATGTACCAAAGCGAAAATAAGTTTACAGATGTTTGCATTGCGGAAATACTACTTTGTGAATATGCAGTGGAAAATAAGATTATGAATAGTGTAGAAGAATTGCAGATAGCGATAGAGGAGATGCGCTACCAAAAAGGACTAGAGTCCAAAGAGAAGTTTCTCCACTGGATGAGAAGCAACGGTCAAAATTTGCTATCGATTCAGAATGAATTAAATTATCAACTATTACGCAATAAAGTAAAAGCTAGTCTTCCCTATGAAAAAATAGAAACCTACTTTGCTGAATTTCAGTTAGAGTTTGATCGTGCTGAACTATATAGCATTCGAGTAGATACTCAAGCTAAAGCTGAAGAATTGCTAGCCAAAGTTGAAGAGGAGGGAGAAAACTTTCATCTACTAGCAATGCAACATTCAGAAGACGAAAACAGTAAGCGAAAAGCTGGTTATGTGGGCAAAGTGACTCGCTCGGAAGTCACCGCAGAAATTGAAGCAGCAGTATTTGTTGCTCAACCTGGAGATGTTGTTGGTCCAGTAAAAACAGATAAGGGGTTTAATCTATTTAAGGTAGCTGCCTTATATCCAGCAACACTAGCAGCGGAAGAGGATGCTATTCGCGACAAACTCTTTAAAGATTTAGAAGCCAAGCTGCGTTCTAAAGCTAAGGTTGATTATCCTTTGTTAGCTGAAGACTAGTTTTACTGTGCTGAAGTCAGATAAATAAATTCACTTTGTTAGTATTTGGAGAAAATCAGGTCGTGATTGCCTATTTAAATACGTTTGTTGTTGGCTTAGTTTTTTTAGTAACGGGAGCGGTAAAAGCTCTTAGTTCTAGAAAGTTTATCGAGCATATTTCCCAATATGGAATCTTACCAGGACAATTTATTGTTCCACTTGGCGTAATTTTTATTGCTTTAGAATGCTCTTTGGGAGCAACATTAATTCTGCACGTATATCCTCAGTGGCTAGTGCCAGGAACTTTAGCATTACTAATATTTCTTTCTCTAACTACCGCTTGGTCAACTTCTAGTGGCAGAACTGAGGACTGTGGCTGTTACGGTGGGTTAGTAATTATTACTCCTACCCAAAGTATTTTACTTAATTTTGGATATATCTTCTTGATGGGGTTAGCTTGGTATTATCCCGTAACTAATTATCACACAGCAACCTGGCAGTGGGTATTGCCTTTAGTCATATTGATTTTGGCTCTGATCTCAGCGCAAAGATCGATTGAAAAACCAGTCGTCGATTTTTCTTATCTAAAAAT
>JBDKJC010000138.1:0-7370 GCA_039796815.1 Cyanobacteriota bacterium
AATTGAGAAATTGAATAGAAATATTGCCCCTGAATCTCAAGTTCAGCCGCACTTTTACTTTTAGTTTCAACAATCTGCTGAGAAGGAGGTGTTGTAGCCAAAACCGCAGACATGCGATCAATCCTATTCAAGTTCGGCAATAAACCGATCGATAACCCTACTAATGCCAAAACCAACAAGAGCAAGTAACTTCGTCGAAGTTTAAAAGGCATAGGAATATCTAGCAAAAATTTATCATTACTAAATAGAATGCCCATTTCCTGATTCACTGTTACCAAACAGATTCGTAATTCTCAACAGTTAGTTGCCATTGACGATATTCATTTAGTAATCAGTAATCATTAATCAATTTCCCATGTTTTGTTCTGCTCAAATAACTCTGTTGCATCTTTTTGGGATAGGGGTTTAGCAAAATAATAACCTTGTCCGTATTCACAATTAAACTGATGTAAAAGATCTAGCTCAACTTTAGTTTCAATACCTTCAGCAATCACATCCATCCCCAATCTATGAGCCAAGATCACAATGGTGTTGACAATATCTTGATTCTTGACTCCCTGACTCATATTACTGACAAAAGAGCGGTCTATTTTCAAAGTATCTGTCGGAAAAAGATGCAGATAATTAAAGGATGAATAGCCTGTGCCAAAATCGTCCATACTAATTTTGATGTCGAGTTGTTTTAGCTCATGCAACAAGTCTATTGTATTATTAACATTGTCCATCACCATACTTTCTGTGATTTCCAGCTTAAGATTTGCCCCAGCTAATCCTGTGGTGATTAATGTCTCTTGGACTTGGGCGATCAAATTTGCTTGAGCAAATTGTCTACTAGAAAGATTAACGCTCATCACCACCGATTCTGCATGAGGAAACTGCTCTCGCCATTGTTGCATTTGATTACAAGCGGTGGTCAAAATCCATTCTCCCATTGGTACAATTAAACCTGTTTCTTCGGCAACGGGAATAAATGCTCCTGGAGAAACAAAACCGCGAGTTGGCGATTGCCAGCGTACTAAAGCTTCAAATCCCTTAATAGTGCCTGTTTTTAAGCAAACTATCGGCTGATAGTAAAGTTCAAATTCTTGATTGTTGATGGCTTGGTTTAAATCAGCTTCCAATTCCAATCGCTTTAAAGCCTGTTGGTGCATGTTAGTGGTAAATACTTCATGTCGTCTTTTACCCGATATTTTTGCCTTATACATAGCAGCGTGGGAAGCTTGTAATAACTCTTCTGGTTGAAAGTCCTCTCCCAAGGGACTAAAGGCTAAACCAATGCTGACACAGGTAAAGATTTCTTGTTCCTTTAGTTTATAAGGCAAAGCGATCGCTCGATCTAACTTGTTGGCAGTTTCAATCGCTTCTGTGGTGTATTGGTCAGTTTTAATCGCGATCGCAAATTCATCAGCACCAACCCTCGCTAAGATGGTCTTGGAATTTAAATTTTCTTGTAATCTTTGAGCTGTTTCCAGTAAAATGCGATCGCCAGCTTGATATCCTAAACCGTCATTAATTAACTTAAAACGATCTATATCCAAACATAAAATTCCAATAAAACCTGGAGACTTTTCCTTGTCTTTGTCTTTGTCTTTGTGCTTGATTCTTTTTAGTTGTTTAGCAAATAAACTGCGATTCGGTAATCCTGTTAGAGAATCGTAAAAAAGATTATAAAGTGCTTTATAACCTAAAACACTGGCGATTGTTATGGTTGAACTAATTGCTGCTGGCATCAAGGGAATCCAGCCGGCAAAAGTAAAGGTGATAAAACAAATAATGATTAAACTTCCGACACTAGCTATACCCCCCATAATAATAGCTACTGGGTGTTTTAATCTCCAGGCGATCGCCACCGCTACTAGTGACCAACCCCAAACCCAAAGTCCTTCCATCCATTCTGACCAAAACCAAACTAGGCTAGCATCATCCAAAACGATGCTTAAAATTTGACTGGTCATTTGAGCTTGAGCTACCACTCCTGGCATTAAGCTCTGTGAATTTTGATTATAGGGTGTGGATAAAATATCTTTGACGCTGGGAGAAGTAGCACCAATCAAGACAATCTTGTCTCTTATTAAGCTAGGAGCAACTTTTCCTGCCAAGACTTCATTTAAAGTAACCCGTCGAGCAATATTGGGTGATTGGTAATTGATGAGAATTTGTCGACCTGCGGTTTCCGCATCTTTTAGCTGATAACCGCCTGAATTTGCTTTTAAATCGGGAAATTTTGTCTCCCCAATCTGAAGATAATCATCACCAACTTGAAACTTAAGGTGACGCTCCTCCAAATATTTAAGACTCAAGCGCAGTGAAAAAGAATACATTTCCTGAACTTCTGGTGAACTAAACTGAACATACATTAGGTTGCGACGTAAAACATCATCTTCGACATCGACCACAAGATCATTAAAACCTATTTGTTCTGGGCGTACTCCAGGAGGTGCTGAAACACCATTTTCTCCATGACCAATCAATTGAATTACAACCACATTATCTTTTTGTAATTCTTGTCTTAGGGCATTTGTCCCAGGGGGATATGCTACTTCACGATATAGATCGAATCCAATCGCTTTAGGTTGATGCTTTTGTAATTTTCGTAATAGTTGAGTAATTACCCAATCTTTAATCGGGTAATTATTGTATTTTTCTATATCTTTGTCCGTAATTTCTACTATTAATAACCGAGAATCAGTTTTATTCTGATTATGAATATTGACCAGACAATCATATGCTAACAATTCCAAAGCTTGTAACGCACCTAAACTCCTAACTCCCATTACTACAACTGCAATTAAAATAGTTAAAAGAAATAGAGAAGATTTATATGTGTTCAGCCAATTATTAGCTTGATTAAAATTCAAGTGTTTATCTTTTAGGCTATTAAAGCTAAATTTCATAAATACATTTTAGGTTGAAATACTTATTTTGCTTACGTATTATTACTGAAAAAAATATTTTACTGTCAGAAAATTAAGTAATAATATTGAATTCTTTCTATTAAAAACTAAGATTTAAAACAAGTATAAATGAGTTTTGCCGACATAGTGTTTTAGATTGACTATAGTTAAAATAGCAAATGTGAAAATGATAATTATCTTATTAAGAAATAAATCAATAAATAATGTTAAACATTAAATATATACCCAATCAATTGATGAGGTTATTTAGCCTAGCTTTGGTCTTAAACTTAATCTGGTTAGGATTAGCAAATTCTGCCACAGCAGAACAAAAGTCAGAAAAAACTAGGACAGCAGATTTTGGCTTACCAACTCATCGTCGGGATGGAGGAACTAGAGGTGGTCAGGATAGTTGTGTTGTCAATGCCGAAAACCAAAACTTAATCGCGTTAATTCCGCAACAGGATGTGGGTAAAAACGCTGCTGCTTCGCCCAAGCTATTTTTCTATATTCCAGAGCTTAAACAGCCTACTAGTACTCTAGAGTTTGTCTTACGCGATCGACAAGATCGACTGATGTACGAAACTTTTCTCTCTACTGAGGGCAATGGTATTCTGAGCATTGAAATTCCTGCTGGGGTTAAGTCCAATCTATTGAAAACAGAGCAAAATTACCATTGGTATTTATCAATAATCTGTAATCATCAACAACGTTCTCGTGACATTGTCGTTGAAGGCTGGATGCGTCAAGAAAAACTGAATCTAGCTACTCAAAAGCAGTTAAATGAAGCAAGTGTGCTGGAAAAAGCCGAAATTTACCGCCAACAAGGTTTTTGGTTCGACGCTTTATCTACATTGACTGAAAATCCAGATTCGGTAGCAGAAGAAACTATGATGCGTCAAAAATGGTCGGAAATGCTAGTTTCGGCTGGCTTAGAAACCTTAGTATCTCAGCCTTTTATTGAAACAAAATTAATTGAAAATTTACAAGACTCTTCTTCAACTAAGTAACTCAAAACTTTAAAACTCTACAAAGCAAGCTTTCTTACTAAAATTAAGTCAATACTAAATACTATTTTGCGATAATTTGATTAATAATGCAAAAATATTATTTCCACTAATTTATTAATGTTTCCCAGCTACATACCAGCCGAAGCTAGCAATTTAACTGAAGCTCAATCGATCGCTTTAACCAAACAAATTAAACAAGTAGCTATCCCTACACCATTAAGTAAAGAAGATGTAGCAACTACCTATGTTCATCAAGGAAGTGGGGGTACACCTATTTTACTCATTCATGGTTTTGATAGTTCTTTATTAGAGTTTCGTCGTCTCTTTCCTATTCTCGCAGCGCAGCAGTCAACCTATGCAGTAGATCTATTGGGATTCGGTTTTACCCAGAGAAATTTAGAAATTCCCCTTAACCCAAAAAATATTCAAACACATCTATATTGTTTTTGGCAGACTGTAATTCAGCAGCCTGTAATTATAGTAGGTGCTTCGATGGGTGGTGCAGCAGCGATTGATTTTACCCTCAATTATCCCGACGCAGTGGAGAAGCTGGTTTTAATTGATAGTGCAGGTTTAGCTAAGCAACCTGC
The DNA here is from genome assembly GCA_039796815.1 of Cyanobacteriota bacterium. GTDB lineage: Bacteria > Cyanobacteriota > Cyanobacteriia > Cyanobacteriales > Xenococcaceae > Waterburya. Next base: position 4,495 of record JBDKJC010000138.1, read on the forward strand.
CATTGGTAAGTTTATGTTTTCTCCTATCGATACATTTGCCACGGAGTTTTTGCGTAACCCCAAGATTCGTCAAAGCATCAGTCGCTCTGCTTATTTCGATCGCAGTTTAGCTAGTTTAGATGCTCAAGTTTGTGCTGCACTGCATTTAAAATGTTTCAATTGGAACAAGTCTTTAATTGCCTTTACTAAAAGTGGTGGTTATGGATCTTTCATTGACAAGATTTCTACAATACAACAACATACCCTAATTATTTGGGGCAGACAGGACAGAATCCTAGGCATTAAAGATGCGATTAAGTTTCAGCAAGCTATTTCTCATAGTAAGCTCGTTTGGATCGATCGCTGCGGTCATGTTCCTCATTTAGAAAAGCCAGATATTACTGCTAGAGAAATATTGAGCTTAGCTGAGATGGAAAATAGCAAGTCAAGTGTATAATTAATTTCGTTTCACCACTTATTGATTTTACTCTAATAAATTTGATTCATTTTAATTAACAAGAAATAAAGTTTTGATGAACTCCATACTTAACTATTTACTCTACTAAAATTTATTAACATCATCAATCCAAGTAAAATCAATACTTTGCTCAAAGCTTGAGCATATTTCAAATAATTTAGTGATTATTGTCACGATCAAAGACAATGATAATATAAGTATATTCTCGTAAGAGAGAATACTAAGAAATAATTATTTGTTATTTGATTGAATTAATATGCTTGCTGCAATAACAGAAAAAATAAGCAAAACTTTCTCTAGTATTTCTCCTTTTATTGCTCTTATAGGAATTGTAATTTTACAAAGTCAAGAATATAAAAAATCAGTAGTAAAACTCAACAATGCTGATTATCTAGCACAAGAACAAGAGCAAGCCAGATTTATTGATTGGCAACAGCAAACAACTCATCTTAACTTTAATAATCTTAAAGCTGATTGGTCATATTTAAACTTTGTTAAGTACTTTGGTGATGCAAATGCTAGAGAAACTATCGGTTATAAATTAGTCCCTAAATACTTTGAAACTATTGCTAGTATAGACCCTCACTTCACCAATGCTCACCTCAATTTGGCGATCGCTAATTCTATGTATGCAGGGTATCCAGAAAAGACGATCGCTCTGATGGAAGATTTATTAGTATCTGTAGTAGATCCAAAATCTCCTGATGCCATGTTTCTTTGGACTTCTAAAGGGTTAGATGAATTATTATTTATGGGAGATAAGCAAGCTGCGATTAAGTCTTATAAAATGGCAGTAAAATGGCAGTCTTTAGCTAACAAAAAGCAACTAAGTAATTCCCCCATTAAAGATTTAGAAATAGCTCTAAAAGACACTAATGAAATAGATCTTAAACAAGCACAAATTAGGGCTTGGTCTAGCGTTTTAGTTTATGTTAAAGAACAGCCCAGAAAACAAGAAATTTTGGCTAAAATCTCTAGTCTTAAAACAGAGCTTTCAATTTTAGAACAGGTAAACACTACTCAGCTTGAATAGTTTTCTTCATTAAATAATTTACTAATCTCACTGTATTGTGGAAAAGCTGGGCAATTTGTGCTGTATCTTCAGGTTGAAATAATCTAATTTGCATTATAAATCTGCGATAAAACAACACATATTAACATTAGAAGATGTGTTTAAAAGCTTTTAAAAATGCAGCCTACGAGATTAGCGATCGCTTTTAAATGTGATAATATTATTTCAGTATCACGATTACCGTGTTAACATAATTCAGTACTATCGTTTTACTTTTTGGTTAAGATAAATAGCTAAAAGCCAAAATCTTAGAGCTTTTGATAAAAGTTATTGTGGAAAAGCTGATAACATTCACAAGCGGTCTCTTCTAAAGCTTGTCGATTTAGAATGTTAATTTTGCCACGGGCATAATTAATTAATCCCGCTTTTTGCAGAGTACCTGCGGCAATGGTGACTCCTGAACGACGACATCCCAACATGTTACTAATAAATTCTTGAGTTAGGGGCAGCTCTTTATTTTGAGTTAAATCCTGAACCGTTAGCAGCCAACGAGCCAGGCGCTCTTCAATTGTATGATGACGGTTACAAACTGCTAATTGACTAAGCTCTTTTAGTCTGGTACAAGCATAGTTTAATATTACTTGTTGCAATTCTTCTCCTCGATCAAACTCCTGTTTTAAGATCGCAGCTGAAATTTTAAAACAATCGCCAGTCATTTGGACAATCGCTCGATCGCTACTGTAGCCATTGCCGAGCAAACTTGAAAGACCGATCATTCCTGTTATGCCGATAATTCCAATTTCAGTAGTTGTACCGTTACTCAGAATATTAACCAAAGAAATTAATGCAGAATTGGGAAAATAGAAGGTTTCAATTTGTTCGTAAGCTTCGTACAATACAGTTCCTACAGAAAGAGGCTCATGAATTAGGTAGGGTTCTAGGCGACGATATGCGTATTCTGGTAAAGCTCGTAGAAGACGATTTCTCGAAGGCGTAGAATATTCAGTCACAAACAACCTTTGTATATATAAAACTGCGTCTATATATTGTGTTGTTACAACGAGTTACTGCATTATTACGAACAATTACCTCACAAGAAAATATTTAAAATCTAATGAGCTAACAGCTTAAAGCTAAAGTAAACTTTTATGTCATGTTTGTACGACATATACGACATAGGTACATATGCAGGCATACATCCTTACGGCATTTTTCAGATGAGTAGGCCATATCCGAAGGTGTCCTAAAGGATCCACCTGCGGATATATCCTTTAGGGTCGTGTCGTCCTTTAGGACAATAATAAAATTTAAAAAAGCTAAGAGCTAAAAGCTATATACAAAGCGGTATGCTAAAGCACTAATTGAAGACGTAACAGACATCTTACAGGTGTCAGGCAACCTCAAGCC
>JBDKJC010000139.1:0-7343 GCA_039796815.1 Cyanobacteriota bacterium
GAACTTCGTCGATTGGTGATAGCTAGAGCAGACAGGCTATGTGAATACTGTTTGCTTCATGAAGATGATTCTTATTTTGGATGCCAAGTTGATCATATCATTAGCGAAAAACACGGCGGTTTAACAGATGCAGATAACTTAGCTTTCGCTTGTACGACTTGTAACCGTAATAAAGGCAGTGATGTAGGTTCTATCGTCATGTCATCAAACAGTGGGATTTTCAGTCGATTCTTCAACCCACGAAAGGATTTATGGCATAAACATTTTAGGCTGGATGGTTCTGACGGAATTAGCATTATCCCTTTGAACAATATTGGTGAGGTCACAGCAAGAATTCTCGGATTTAACAGTAGTGAGCGTTTATTGGAGCGGCAAATGTTGCACGACATGAACCGATATCCAACTTTAGAAGCGTTGAGACGTATCGGTTAAGACACAGCCCAAATTCATTAGGGCGACGCTGAAATATCTCTTCGTCTAAGTTTTAGTTCTTTGATCGCTGCTCAATTTGATCGTTACCTAATCCAAAATCGCACTTTTATTCAAAGCAATCAACTCCTTAAACGCTTCATTATCCAACTCAGTCAACCAAGATTCATCACTACCAATTACTGCATTAGCAACCTTTTTCTTATCCTCAATCATTTGGTCGATTTTCTCTTCCAAAGTCCCCATTGAGACAAATTTATGGACAAAAACATTCTTCTGTTGACCAATCCGAAAGGCTCTATCTGTGGCTTGATCTTCCACCGCAGGATTCCACCAGCGATCAAAATGAAAGACATGATTGGCTTTAGTTAAAGTAATCCCCACCCCACCTGCTTTAAGAGAAAGGATAAACACCGATGGTTCAGTTTCGGGTGCTTGAAATTCAGCAATCATCTTTTCTCGGCGTTGGCGAGTAGTTCCTCCATGTAGATAATAAGTATTGCAGTGAAGAGAATGTTTAAGCTGTTTTTCTAAACTCGCACATATTTCTGTAAACTGGCTAAAAATTAAAATACTTTCTCCCTCAGTCATTGCCTCTTCTACCATTTCCCCTAAACGACTGACTTTATGAGAACGTGTTGGTAAAAAATCGCTACCATCTTGTAAAAATTGGGCAGGATGATTGCAAATCTGTTTTAACTTCATTAGGGTGGCTAAAATCAACCCTTTGCGTTCCATCCCTTCTGTATTTTGAATTTTATCATCGACATCTTTTACTACAGCCTCGTATAAAGAAGCCTGTTCTTTAGTTAAGTTGGTATAGAGTTTTTGCTCGACTTTATCTGGTAAATCATTAATGATTGATTTATCGGTTTTTACTCGTCTTAATATTAAAGGCTCAACTAGTTTCTTTAGAGTTACCGATTTAACTTTATTATTATCCTTTTGAATGGGAATCTCAAAGGATTTACGAAATTGAGCTTGTTTACCCAAATAACCAGGGTTGAGGAAATTAAAAATCGACCATAGATCTAACAGGCGGTTTTCTACAGGAGTTCCAGTTAAGGCTAAACGATGTTGGGCAGAAAGCTTGAGAATTGCTTTGGTTTGGGCAGTTTTGGGATTTTTGATGTTTTGCGCTTCATCTAAGACGATGCGTTGCCATTCTAAACTACCTAAAAGTTTGGCATCTTTACGTGCCAGGGTAAAAGAGGTAATTACTACGTCCTGTTGTAAACAATCAGCTTTAAACTCTGATAAATCTTGAAGGCGATCGCTGCCATGATGTACTCTAGCTTTAAGATGAGGCGCGAATTTATCTATTTCTCTCACCCAGTTACCCACAACTGAAGTAGGGGCGATTAATAAGGTAGGTAAAAGTAAATTAGAAGTTGGAGATGTTTTATTTTTACTTTTCTTCTTACCATTACTAGTCATTTCTCTTTCCTGGACTAATCTAGCAATCACCTGTATAGACTTACCAAGTCCCATATCATCTGCTAAACAACCGTTTAATCCTAATTGTTCTAGATAACTTAACCAAGATACACCTCGCTGTTGATATTCTCGTAAAGTTCCTTGAAGCGCAACTAAATCGGCAACTGGTTCAAACTTGCTTTTATCCTGCAATTTCTCCATCATCTCAGAAAGAAATCCGTCATGTTCGACTTCCCAATCATCCCCAGCCTCAGCACTACGTTGCAAAAATTCCAACATGGTCATTTGTGGTTTTTCATCACCATGAGACTGCCAAAATTTCAGAAACTCTTGCATTTTATCGCGGTCTAATTCCATCCACTGTCCGCGAAAATGGACTAAAGGAGTCTTGGCATTAACTAATTGTGACCATTCAGTTGTACTGACTTTTTCATCTCCAATTGCCAACTGATATTGATACTCTACTAAGGAATCGAGGCTGAAATAACCTTTATTTTGAGTTTTAGTCGCTGATTTGCCACCACTGGATGCTTTGAGACGCATTTTTGCCCGACGACGACCAACAGGTGTATACCAAGCAGGTACAATGATTTTAAAACCTGCACCTTCTAACACCCAGGCACTCTCTTTAAGAAACTCAAAAGCTTCGGTTAAAGTTAATCTCAAACTATCAGGTTGTTCTGTTTCCATTCCCTGCCATAATTTAGGATACATCCTGGCTGCATAACCTAAATTTAAAAGTAAATTGGTTTCAAAATCTTTGCCAAATTTTTGGTATACTCCAGCTTTGGTTTTGGCATTCATCAACCAATAATCACCCAAAGCCAGTTTGAAAGAAGGATCTTTTTTATCGGCAACTAAAAACTGAAGTTGCCAATTTTCGATGTTATCTGGTGCAGCAGCGTGTAATTGAAAGCAGAGATGGAAGTTAGAATTATGGTCAGTACGAGTGATTTTCTGTTTCCAGGTTAACCATTGCTGATATTCTTCTAGATGAGTATTGCTAGTTAAAGGGTTATGTTGTTCAGGATAAAAACAATAATGAATTAAGGAATCAGCAATTTTTTTATCAAAGGCTGCGGTAGAAGGTGTGTGCGTAACTAGATCATGCAGGAGATATTCACTAAAGTGACGTAGTAAGGATTCGGTTGTACAGAATTCGATCTTATTACTAGGAGAGTTTGCACCTGATAGACATATTAAGGGCATATATTCTCCATATTTTTGGAGGTTGGCTTTGTATTGTTCGGAAATTATCGACCAGGTGGCGTAGAGTTCATAAGCTGGGGATTTTTGACTTTTTTTCGTGCCTTTAGTCTCAACTTTTTCTAACTGGCGATATTTTAAGGCAGGAATATATTGATCTTTGAAAATCACTTCGGTAAAAGCTTGCGTGTAGTGATACCAAAATAATAAATCCGAACCCAGTTGTATCTCTTCAGAATTGTATAAGGCTAAAAAATGAATTTCTTTAAGTAATTTAATTATATTGATTGCTTTTGAACTTTGATAAGAGTTAGTTTTAGCAGTAGTTAAAGCTTGATAACAATCAATTTGCCAATATTCAAAACCGTCATATGATTCTGATTCTGTTTCTAGATACTTAGTTAATTCAGGGGAAGGAAGTGGTTGGTTATTGGCAGTGGGTAGAGCAAAATATTTCGTCGAGATGCCTTGCTGAATGCTTGCTGCTGAATCTTTAATGCCGATTTCTTGACTTAAAAATGCTTTTAATTCATCTGATACTAAATGGAAGGGATGAATTTGTGATTGGCTTTTGCTCTTACGTTTAGTTAAAGATGAAGTTTCAACCCACAGGTAAAATGAACCTGGCTGGATGTAATTGCCTGAATCATCTGGTATCCAAGTACCGTGAATAACCTTCATTCTTTCACACCAATTCTGCACTTTATTTATCGTACCTAAATCTTATCTATATTTGAACTATTTTTAACTGCGATTACCCTTTTTCTCACTAAAACCTTAATTTTTGGGTTCACTGCGTAAATCCTAAATACTATGGATATTTAACGAAAAAATAGAGTAAAAATCAAGGAAACTTAGTACACAGGTTTCCAGTAACCTTAAAAACAAGATTATTGTTAACCAAGTTTACCAAGTACCTGGGTTTAAAGATTACTGGGTACACAATAACCAAGATTCCTAAAGCTATAAATCCTCTTTATTGTAGCCATCAGGAAGGCCATATTTTCTCACTAATAGATCAATTACAATCTTTTTAAATGTGCCGCCATCCGTTTTAATTTGACCCATCCAAAAGTTGCCGACTATAGCTGGTACTTCTAGATTTAAGGTCTTCTTTTTCTCTTTTTTATTACTCAGTTTTTTAGGTTGCTGGGTCACTGGGTCACTGGGTATCTGAGTTACCAAGTTGCTGGGTAACTGGGTATCTGGTAACTCATCTTCCTGTGTATAGGGGGTAAAATCGCTCGACTTAGCCTTGTTAATAATATCTTTAATACTCATTCTTTATTCTCCAGAAAACTAATTACTTCTTGACCAACAGCTTTATAATCTTGCCAAAGTTTTTTCTCGCCTGTAAGATAACGAACCGTAGTACTTTGATCTCCTGCATGTTGGAAGCCTACTGCTCGACGGATCATCTGCTTAAATACAGGTAAATCAGCCTCTCTTAATGCTTGCTGCATTTCTTTCCCTGAATTACTGGGATGAGGAGGCACAATACAAATTAAAAATTTATAAGGAGCTTTGCCTAAGTCTTTTGCCGTTTCCATCATTGGCTCGAAACTATCGGAATTAGGCTGAGTGGGCAAAATTAATAAGTTTGCTCCTGCTGCTAACTCTTTAAGGTCATCAGTATTGGGTCTAGCTGGGGTATCGATCACGATATATTTGTAGTCGGCTACGTGCATTGCAGCAGCTTTTTCAGGCACTACCATAAACGGCAGTTTTTGCTTGGCTTGTGATTCTATATTTTTGTTGTAACGAGACAAGGCGGTACGGTTTTGATCACAATCGACTATCAAAGTTGGCCCATAATCGCTCAAATAATCTGCTAAATGGATTGCCGTAGTGCTTTTAGCAACTCCGCCTTTGTACCCAGTGACAGTAATAATCTGTCTAGCACTTTTCATCTCTGTTTTAATAGTGTTTTTTTCGGGTTTACGGTTTCCAAGATAGCAAGCTAACTTGGTATCTTGGTTACTTGTAATCTTTATTTATATAAACCCATAAAAATTGTAATCAAGAAACCTGGGTAACTGAGTAACTGAGTAACTGAGTAACTTACTCAGGAGGTATAGGCAATAGTTCTTCTGCTGCTGCCAATCTAAGATTTAACTGTTCGGTAGTCCAATCCAGTTTTTCTTGGGCATTCAACTTACTGAGGTCTAAGTATTGTTCTTGCTGTTGCTCCTCTTTAAGCTTTGCCATTCTACAAGCTAGGGCAGGGCGAATTTTCTCTTGCCAAATTACCGATTGGGCGTGATTTTCCCGTTTAATATCCTCTAAAGGTACACCAATACGACCCATAATTGGTCTTCTAGTGTCGTTGGGATCACCATAGCCAGGGTTGGCGATAATGGCTTTCCCTTGAGGAAATCTTTCAATCTGATCGACACTGATTAAAGGAACTTGGTGAATCTGTTTACTGGTAGAAATTGAAGCCCCTCCTTTGCCTGTAGAACGAGATACTGAGGTAGTAATTACAGTCTTGTTACCAAACTTTTTACTGTATTCCTCTGCTGTACCCGAATCATTAGGGCCAAATAAAATATGCGTATAAAGACCAGAGACTAGAGCTTTACCTCGTTTATCTCCATACAATTCATAGAACTGATTTAAACTTTGTGCGCCGATAATAGGAATACCACCATTAGAACGATATTCGTTAATAAATTCGGTTAACTTACTAAATACGCCTAGACTGGGAGCTTCATCAATACAGTAAACAAAAGGATTTTGTCGCTTTTTTGATAGGTTTTCAACTATGGAAAGGTGCATACACATGGTAATCAAAGGGGCAATAACCGATCGCCTGCGGTCATCTAGCTTCATTACCAGAAGTTGTTTGGGCTTAAGGTATAGAGGAATGGTACTCTTACCGAGCATACAGGGCAAAAGGTCGTTCTGGATAAAGCCAGAGAAGGTAATTTCAGCCGTAGTCTTAATCGAAGCTGCGGTTTTTTCACTATCTTTTGAAGAAAGGAAATTAGAGATGGTAGCAGCAATCCAGGGGTCGAGCTTTTGATTATCATTGCGTCTGACTGCCCATTCGAGGCGTTTGACGAGGTTGGGGAGTTGAGTAATGGCATAGACCATTGGTAGATCTGGGTATTTACTAGCTTTAGCAAGCTGCATCAGCCCCTTAGCCAGCATACCTCCAGTTTGGGAGAAGAAATCTTGTTTGCCGTTATTACCTCCTTGAGAATCAATAAAGATCTTGGCAAGCTCCCCTGCTGTGGTAGCGTCGCGAGGATCTTTCATAAAGTCTATGGGATTGATAACACAGGTATAGTCACTTCCAGGCGTATTTTGGTCTTCTCCCTCTTCGAGTCCTACACCACCAGGGGCAAAAACATCAACGGTATAGCTATAACGAGATGCCAAAGCCATATGCAACTTCATCTGATCGCCTTTTTTGTCATAGAGAAGAGTACTAAAGCCTTGAGCAAAACCAGATTCGAGCATACGGTCAATGGTGGAAAAGGTTTTACCCGAACCAGGCGCGCCGATAACTAATGCTCCTCGTCCGATATCAGGTAGCCAGGTAGTCGGCATCGTGCCATTTAGTATAGCCTGAAGACGAGATGCCCATTTAACACCTAAAAAGCCATAGATGTATCGAGGCGTACCGCACCACATAGCACTGGGATAAGGCTTGCCTTGAGCATTAGCCTGTATACACTTAAAGGTAAGGTTAGTTGCATTGAGCTTATCCCAACGATTAGCCATGCGTGCAGAAGTGAGCTTGGGCTGTTTGCTACTCAAAGAAGCTCCCAGCAGCAATAAAGCTAAAACTCCGCCCATAGCAGAGAGTTGAAATAATTCTGTTTCCCAAAACTTTGGTTGAACTTGGGGTGTGGCTACTGTTGTAGCCTGAAGAGCCTGCACTTGGGCAATCTGATAGTCATTAAATGAGTAATTAATGGGCATAGTCTTAACTAAATAATTGACTGAGTAGACTGAACTGCCACAACCAAGTAGGAAGCACCCAAACAGCAAGCAACATGGCGATCGCCATTAACATTACAAAAATTTTTTCGTCAATTAGATTTCGAGACATAGGAAGAACATCAGGTAAGTTAGCAATTATTTGTATGTCCACAATAATGGCAAGCTAGCCTTGGTGGCACTGAGGTTTAACTCGTCTTGGGTCGATATTTAGTTCTGTTTAATTACAGTTGCTCTACAGATAATCCGACCAAAAGTACGAGGCAATACTTCTGGAATAAACATTTTTATTTAAAAATACAATGACCGACCAAAGATTTAGT
>JBDKJC010000140.1:0-7340 GCA_039796815.1 Cyanobacteriota bacterium
CTTACTGATAATGTTTATGATGCTGCTGCCACATTAGATGTTATTGCTGAAGAAAAACCTTCTTCTGACAGCTACGTATCTGCTTTAGATGACCAATCACTTGAAGGCAAACGGATTGGCTTATTTGGGGCAGGCTTTAAAGATGTAGAGCTTACCCCTGAAACTCAGAGCTTATACGATCAGGCAACTCAAGTTTTGATTGACCAGGGAGCAACGGTTGTTGAAGATCCCTTTGCAGGTAGTGGCTTTACAGATTTACCATTCGACAGTGGTAACGCACTTAAACAAAAAACTTCAATTTACGATTTGGACCAATATTTAAAGCGTCCTGGCTCCAATACAAACGTCAACTCGTTTGAGGAACTAATCGAACAGGGAGCTATCGACGAAGAAACTCTTGAATCTTATAAAAGTACCCCTGGTGGGGAGGAATCCCTAGCTAATCCTGATGTTAAACCACCGATTGACGATTTCTTAGAAGTTCGTGAAGCTTACCTTGATGTTTTTTCAGAGGTTATGGAGAGCAATGATTTAGATGCTCTTGTCTTTCCTCAGCTATCTGAGACAGTTCCAGACTTTTCCAACAGTGAAGATCAAGAATTTCCCAAGATAGGCTCTCCCGAAATAAATATTATGGGAACTCCAGGTGTTACGGTACCTGCTGGTAACTATGCAGATGGCTCGCCTTTTAGCTTAAGTTTTCTGGGAGAATCCTATTCTGAGGCCGATCTATTGTCATATGCTTACGATTATGAACAAGCGACTGTTGAAATCTAAAGTAGAGATACGAAATTTTGCGTTTGTATTAAAATCAGGAGTCAGAAGAACAGAGTATATTATGAGGAATCGTAATAGTAATTACACAACCACGCTGTAGACTACTAGATATTGCCATCTTGCCTTTTAAAGCCATCACTCTTTCTCGCATTCCCTGTAGTCCAAAGCCAGTGGTGTTGAGTTGAGGATTAAAACCCTTGCCATTATCTTTAATTAATAAGGATAAATTTTCAGGTAAAGTTTGTAACTCCACTTTGACAACTTTAGCATCACTATGTTTAACAATATTAGTTAAAGCTTCTTGAATAATGCGATAGATAGTTAATTTAATTTCTTCGGTCAAAGAATGATTGAGGGCAATAGTATAATTAGGAATAATTTTAGTTCTACTAGAGAATTCTTGAAACAAAAGGGCGATCGCCGATTCTAAACTTTTGCCTCCTAAAGGATTGCTGCGCAGAGTAGAAACAGAGTGACGAATATCTTTGAGGGCTTTTCTGACTAATTCTTGAGATTCGACTAAAAACCGATAGGCTTTATCTGGTTCAGATTGCCAAAAGGCGATCGCATTATTTAACTGGATCGTTTGGGCAGTTAATACATGACCTACAGAATCATGGATCTCACGGGCAATACGATTGCGTTCATCTATGGTTGCTTTATCTTCGGCAAGCAGGGCATATTCTCGCAGCTGATCGTGAGCCAAGGCTAATTTCTGGCGACTTTCGTATTCCCTTTGCAGAGCATTTACCAGAATTGAAATACAAGTTGCACATAAACTCAATAGAAAGAGCCCACTAATGATTCCAATATTTTTTATGGTTTCATATTGTTTTGAAGTGACAGCCTGACCTTGAACCATAGAGGTTTGAAATGATTGAAAATCAGGGTAATTCCATCTCAGTGAAACCATAATTACCATGATTATTAAGTTTGTCGCTACTAAACTTCCCTTCCATTCAAAAATGAGACAAGCACGAATAACTATAATTAAGTAGGCAGTAATAAAAATATCACTCTCAGGATTAAGGGCAAAGGGCAATAGCAACAATCCCAACTGGGCTAGGATATAAAACCATTTATTGACTTGAATGCCATAATGCTTTCTCTTACTCTTCGGCAATTTCAATCCCATTAGACCTAATCCAATTAGGCAAAGTAACGACAATAAGGGCGATAAAATAGAAGAGTTTGATGAAGAAGAAATAAAATATTTTTGATAGAGAAAGTCTTGAGGCAACTCACCAAAGATTGCGGCTCCCAGAAAAATCCACTCTAAAACTAAAAATAAGCCAAAAGGATAGATTTTGAGCTGCTTGAGACGATTCATAGAAGTTATATATGGTGGTATGGTGGCACGGTAAACCGCGTAAACAATAGTTTTTTACTTTTTAGTGTAAGCGATCGCCTGAATATTTCCCTAGAGTCTTAATGCCCAATTTTCAGTCCTAGCTATAGGGCTAAAGTCCTAATTTAGATTACTACCTAAGTCACGACAACTTTGGGACTTTCTCTTCATGTGTTCAACTCCTGCCGATATGTAAGATGTCTAAGACAAAAGTTTTAGTAGTCAAGCCGAGATGAAAATCCCAAAAGCCTTAAGTTTCTATTGTTGGTTGGGGTTAATACTAGGTGTTTTAGGAGGCAAATTGCAACTTCCTGCTACAGCAGCAGACAAAATATCTTTTTGGTATAGTGCCTTAGAGTTTTCCGTAGATATTAACGATCTAGAAAAAAATTTAGCAATAGATCTGGAAACCCCCATAGTAGAAATTGAGGGCAATACTCTTACTAAGGTTCATCAACAGGCTAACCTCATAAATTCTCCAGCAACATCAGAAACTCAATGGCAGTCTCTCTTAACCCAAGCAATTAGTTTAGATCGAGTCATGATTTCTCGTCTAGTCAATTCAGCTTTGGGAACTAGAATTTTGCAATCTATTGGCGAAATAATTAGAGTAAGTCCGAGTCAGAACGGATTTTATGCTTTGCGATCGGCTTTTATTTTAGCTGCTAACTCTTCGGGAACATTCAATCTACTAGATGTTATACGTCAGTTTCCCGCCGATACAATTAACATTGATGCCCAAGTAATTTTCAAACTAGTCGATGCCTTTGGGCAACTACAAACAGAGACTCAAAAAGAGATTGCAGCGCTTAAAAAGCGAGCTGCGATCGCAACTCAGAACAAGTTAATAACAGATTTTACTCAACAGCCAAATGATCTCAAAAATCCTGGTTATTTTACTTGGCATCAGGAAAACTTAGCTTTGTACGATCAAAAACGCGATCGCTCTTTGGTAGTTGCTTTTTATCGACCTCAAGTAAACTTAGAGATCAGCACTAAAATTCCTTTAATCGTTATCTCTCCAGGGTTTAGCGCTAAAAAAGAACATTTCAGCTATTTAGCAGAGCATCTAGCTAGTTATGGCATGGCAGTAGCAATTTTAGATCATCCAGGGAGCGATTATGCACAGGTAGAGAATTTCTTTGCAGGTACAACTAAAGAAATTTTAACTGCTCAAGAATTAGTTAATCGTCCTCAAGATGTATCTTTTCTCCTAGACGAATTACAAAGGAAACAACAAGTTAACCCTTCATCATTAGGGAATCTAAATTTAGAACGGGTAGGTGTAATCGGACATTCTATTGGTTCTTACACTGCTTTGGCATTGGCGGGAGCAAAACTCGATATTAAACATTTAAAGCAATATTGCTCTACTAAAACCGTTGATTCTAATTGGTTTAATCTTTCGCTGGTGGTTCAATGTCTTGGCTCAAAACTATCCGCCACTAAAAATTATCAATTAAGCGATCGCCGAGTTACTGCTATCTTTGCTATGAACCCATTTAGTAGCAAAATTTTTGGTAAAAGAGGATTAAGTCAGCTTAAAATTCCTGTCGTTTTTGTTGGTGGAAGCCAAGATTTATTTACACCAATAATATCGGAACAAATTAAGCCTTTTGCTTGGTTAGGTAGTCGCCAAAAATACTTATTGCTCATAGATGGAGGCACTCATGTTTATCATCGTACAAAGCTTTTAAGTACGTTAGCAATTAACCCCACAGATAATAACTTTAAGCCTCAATTGGCTCGTGAATATATTAAAGTCATGAGTCTAGCTTTTATGCAAACTCACCTTGCCGAGCAAGCTAAATATCGCCAGTTTTTAACTAATAATTATGCTCAACATATTAGTCAAAAGCCTACGAAACTAAATTTAGTTAATTCTAAATCACTCAAGTAAAATATTTAAAATACTAATAAACTATGAAAACAATTAAATCTATATTAATTTTAGAAACCATTCTTTTGGTTAGTTGTATCAAAGTATTTCCTGCCGTTGCTCAAAAAATTAGTTTGCCTACTTTATGTAACAAATTTCCGCTTAATTCTCGCTGCCAAAATAATAATCTTACTACAAATAAATCAAATCTAAAAATCAATCAACATGCAATAGATCGCGATACTTTTTGTAAAAAAGCTCCTTTGAATTCTTACTGCCAACAAAAACCAGTACAAGTTTATCAACTAAATATAGATAGTTCTGGTGAAGATGATGAGTGGGTACGTATTGAAAAAAAGAATAACCAAGTTAATTTATTGCATACAACTAAAGTCGAAGATTTCTGGGCTACACTGCTGATCGATCAGGCTTTAGGCTTCATTCCTTATCCGATACCGTTTGATACCAATCAATATAATTGGGATGATCATCAGGTAATCCAAGTAAGTTTTAAAAGCGATCGCTGTAAGATAGATAGCTGTATTGTCACAGGCAAAAAAACTTTAAATCTTCCACGAGGAACAAATATATACCAAGGTTTATTTACGATTGAATATCAAGAAGAAAAGTTAAGGCGATCGCTTAGCTTTAAAATTCCTGCTGATGTCAAACCAACCGTAAGCGATACAGTAATTGTCAACGTTCCATATGGGACTATTCAACAAAGAACAGTGAACAGTGAACAGTGAGCAATTACCTCTCCATGAAAACACTATCTTTCCCCAAAAAAAATCTAATTATTCCCTGGATTGGAGGCTTAGTTTTAATCGGGATAAGCGCGATCGCCAGTATTAATTATTTAAAAAACAAAGACAATCTGTCTTCAGAATTAATTGCGAGTCAGACTATACCCGTTAAGTCTCAGAACCTAACCGCCCAAATTCAGGCTAATGGAACAGTACAAGCATTGCATACTAACAATCTTAGCCCCGATGAACCAGGAAGAATTGCTAAGTTGGAGATTGAAGAAGGCGATCGCGTTAGTCAAGGACAAGTTATTGCGCGGATGGATAGCGATCGCCTACAGGCACAGGTTGCTCAATACCAAGCTGCGGTACAAAAGGCTCAGGCTAACTTAGAGAAAATCAAAGCAGGAAATCGTCCCGAAGCGATCGCTGCTGCTGAGGCTAGAGTCAAGGCGACTCAAGCTAATGTGGCTGTGGCTCAAGCAAGACTGAACCGTACTCAACAAGAAAAACAACGCAATCAATTATTAGTCGAACAAGGCGCAATTTCTCTAAATCGGTTTGACGAATTTGCCAGTCAAGCAATAGAAGCACGGGCAAACTTGGAGGCAGAATTAGCCCAGCTAGCGGAGCAACAGCAAAACTTCGCTGAAACTCAAACAGGTTCTCGAAGCGAAGAAATTGCTCAAGCAGAAGCAGAAGTCGCCGAAGCGAAAGCTCAATTAGCTTTAGTTCAAATCCAACTAGACAAAACCATAGTTCGCGCTCCCTTTGCAGGGATTATTACCCGTCGTTATGCCGAAACAGGAGACTATGTAGACTCGACTACGGCAGCTTCCGATACAGAAGGGGCAACTTCTACCTCGATCGCCGAGCTGGCTAGCGGTTTGGAAATTGAAGCCAAAATCCCTGAAGCTAGCATTGCTCAAATTAAACTCGGTCAAACTGTAAATATTCAGGTGGATGCCTACAGTAATGAAACTTTTAAAGGTAAAGTACGTTTGATCGCCCCGAGAGCAGTTAAAGATAATAATGTCACTTCTTTTCGGATAAAAGTTACGCTGACAACGGGATTAGAAAAACTTCAGTCGGGCATGAATACTAGACTTGCTTTTGTCGGCGAGCCAATTATGAATGCCATGACGATTCCTTTAGCAACGGTAGTTACTCAAGTTGATGGCACTACAGGAGTTTATCTTGCCGATGCTGAAAATCAAGCCAAGTTTCAACCAATTAAATTAGGTACGACTAGTGGTAACAGTGTTCAAATTTTAGCGGGTTTAAATCAAGGCGATCGCGTTTTTACTTCTCCTCCAGCAAATATCACCATCGAAGGTGTCGATACAGTCGATTTTGGAGATTAGAAATTAGAACAAATACGATTTATATATAGGTTGTCCTGACAAGCTTTATCTTTGAAACCACTCAACCTAAAAAACTTGAAAAATATATACATATACAACTTAATCCATATCATAAAAGAGGAGAAGGGTTTGAGGTTGATACACAAATTATTGACATATTGTATGGAAACTACAAGGTAAACCACCTGTGTACGAAATTGAAGATCATTTATTTGTCGTACAATTACACCCATCTATGAGTAATTTGGAAAAACCACGTATTGAGATATCAACCCTACGCAATATTGTCAGAGAAAATTGTGAAGAAGTTATTGATGGATGGAGAGGTGCTGGCGCATCTGTTCCTTTGGGCATCTATAAAACAAAGTCAGAAGCAGAAGCAGCAGAATTTCAAATTCGACGGATGATTGACTTGCCATATGTTCGCAGTTGGGTCGATCAATATGGCAATAGACAATCGGAAGAATACTGGTTAGATCAATACAAACTAATTGACTCTTAGACTTTTGACAAAGTTGTCTTTGTTTCGAGAACTTATCTACTGTAATTTTTCAGACATATACATAGAGCGATCGCAGAGTTATTGTAAAACAGTGGAAAATTGCGATCGCTATTTACTTAAAACCATTTTCTTAGTGAAATTCGGACTTTAGTCCTAATAAATTTAGGAATTATGACTCAAGTGAATACTTTCAGGTAACTTATAAAATTTATAAAAATATTGTCTTGAAAGAATTTATGTGCTTTATTACAATCTTCTGGCAACAGAGTTATTTTTTATGAAATTCCTAGAAAGTATGGAAATGGCGGTTAAAACCTTAACTGCTAATAAATTTCGTACTGCTTTAACTATGTTAGGTATAGTAATTGGTAATGCCTCGGTAATTGCGGTAGTCGCCATCGGACAAGGAGCAAAACAGTTTACCCAACAGCAACTAGAAGCTTTTGGTCCGAATCAACTGACGGTCTATGCTACTGAAGAAAATGGTTCAGGCTTAAGTAATGAAGCAGCGGAAATAGTTTTAGCCGACGTTACCGCCATTGTCGAACAATCCAGTGCAGTAAAAGCAGTTGCACCCCAAATTAGTAGTAGCCTACGTTTGTCTTACCAAGGACATTCTTTAAGTTCGGACGTGATGGGAACAACCCCAGGTATACTTTATGTTCGCAGTCTTAAACTCAAACAAGGTAGTTTCTTTACTTCCATCGACGAGAGACAAAATAGC
>JBDKJC010000141.1:0-7332 GCA_039796815.1 Cyanobacteriota bacterium
GGGCAGCAGTTTTTATTTGACCAGCTTTTAACATAATTTTATGTGTAGTTAAATTTAAAATACTTTTTCGGCTTACTATATTTAAAATAGACAATTGTTGCTTACGTATCTACCTATAGCTGTATATTTAAACAATGGGTAATGAGTAGTAGGTAGTAGGAAAATAGGTAATAGGTAATAGTGATATTTTTTGGTTTCCGTCTTATTTGTAGAAAAAAACTCTTACACTCTGACGCGGAGCGAAGCCCTAAAGGACTAACTTCGTGTCGCGGAGCTAATACTTTAGGACTCCCAGTCTCCAAGTCATTTGGTCTCTTAATCAGTCCGAACAAGTAAATTATAATGATTAACAGCCTATTTCTTTTTCTGTCTCTGAAAAGATAGACAGAAATGTAGTTCCGATACTTGAGATTGTAGATAATTTAATAATGCATTGATAAATATCACTACGCCAAACATTTCTGATAATTCTTCAATTGACGAAGCAATTCCATAAATCGTATTATATCCATAATGATCTGCAATGTATCCGCCAATCATCTCCATTCCTAAAGCTCCGAAAACATAAATTATTCCTGCTAATAAGAATAAACTTTTGGTTTGGCTAGGTAAAGCAAAAATAAACTTCCTAAAAACGATTAAAAAGATAATTAGCAGACAGAATGCAGGAATTACCCAAGGAAAATATAACAATCCTTGAGCATCTATTACTCTTTTTAGAATTGGAATTAATAATTCATGGATACTGCACATTTCATCGATCGCTAAATACAAGAAAATCCAAGCTAATGCCTGCCAATGTTGAGCATATCTAGCCTTAATTTGCTGTTTAAAAGTAGCGATTATAGAGATCAAGTAGCTAGAGAATCCTAATGTTAATGATGAATATAAACTAGGCAAATTAGCTTCTTCATCAAAGTTGAAATATATTGAGATAAATTGACCATTGCCTTGAGAATTTAACCAATAAACTATGACTCTTTCCAGCAAATTAAGCAAAATGAGTAGGGAAATTGTCGAAAGTAAAAGTTTAGTAACTTTACTTGGCGACAGATTATATGTTGTCACCGACAAAGATCCCGAAAACTGGCTACTACTCATAAATATATATCAATATTGCTAAATAATAATATATTAATAATGTATTCTTAGCCTATCAATATATCAGCAAATGATGAAAATATTTTAAGAAAATAATGAGAGTATTTTAAGAAAATAATTAAACACAGCCTTAATCGTGCTGATACTCCAATAAAATCGCCTAAATCAGCTATTTTTGCCAAAAATAGCCACGAAAATACAGTAGCAAATGCTTAGCTTGCAGAACTCAACACGATCTAAATTCACATTAAGCGTAAGTTAATTAGCTGAATGTATTTTTTTTGCAGACATATATTTATCTGTTTCTCTCAATCTGTGACTCAAGAAACGGCAGAGTTCTAAAATGATCTGCGGGCGTTGAGAAATTAGGCTAATAAAACGTTTTTTCTCTAAGCAAAGTAGGGTTGAATCTTCAAGGGCGATCGCTCCATCCCAACGGAGAGCTTCATCAAATAGGGCAATTTCGCCAAAATACTGTCCTGTAGTTAACTGTTTAATTGCCTGTTGTTCTCCATCCAACTCTTTAATAATTTGGATTTTGCCCGCAGCGATAATATATAAATGACCGCCCCAACTGCCTTCGGTATAGATAGTTTCTCCCGCCAACACCTGTTTTTGTTCTAGTACTCGATCGATGGAAAACAGCTCATCAAGGGAAAGATTTTTAAATAAAGCAATATTGCGCAATAAAAGTAATCGATTCATAGAGGTACTCACAGGGCAGGTAAGCTGATACGCCACGGGAAAAATTTCCCGCGTCACTGATTGTACGACAGGGTCGGGATCTTTGAGTAAAGCTGTCGGCACAACCGCCAAGGCAACGGATGCTCCTGTTTTGATCCAGCGATCGCTTGAGTCTAGAGCCTCCAGGAGTATTTTATAGCCTTTATCTTCTAGCCATTGAGGGGTAACTTCTAGTTTACGGGGGGTTTTGCTCGATACTCTTTGTTCTAATAAGGGTATTAAGGGTTGAACAAAGCGACGATGATTGATGGAGGCGAGAATTTCGACGGCATTAGCTAAATCTCGGCGCTCGCCAGTGACGAAGATGCGTTGTACTAAGTTAACGGTGCGGGAATAGCCTAGACATGAAAGGATGTACAGTACTTTTTGTAATAATCTTTGTTGATAATCTTCAATAGCTACGGCTAAAAACTGCCAGCTGGGATCTTCTGTGGGTATTTGCTGTTGCCATTTGCGAGTTAGGTTTAACTGCTGAAATTCGGGAATTAGGTGTTGAAAGAGGATTTCGTTGGCACGTTTATTGTTTAATTTAGCGATCGCGGCGATCGCTGTTTGAACTACTAGAGGATCTGCTGCTGTTAGTTGAGCTTGCGCGATTGTCAACCCTTGTTTACCATAAGCAGCTAGAGTACAGGCTACCTGCTGACGCACTTGGATCGAGGGATCACCTAATCCTTGAGTCACCTGGGCGATCGCTTCTGGAGCATGAGTAATTTCTAGGAGTTTGTAGGCAGCAACTCGCACGGCTGGGTTATCATGTTGGGTTTCCGCTAGAGCAATTTTAGTCAAGCTGGAGTCTTGAGCCGTAGCCAGACTAACCAGCGCTTCTAAGGCTGCTTGCTTCCCTTCAGGATTGGCTTGGGGGAGCAAATATTCGATTAAAGTGACAAATTCGGGATTGCTACTATAGCGCACTACTCTAGCGATCGCGTCGATCGTTTCATCCGTTAATTTAAGCTGCCAAAATTGTTCGGCAATCTTGAAGTCTAAGTCTTTTGTCTGAGTGTTTTGCAAGGTAGCCACTAATGCTAATGTCTGTACTTGGAGATCTCGATCGACTATTAAAGGTTCTAAATCAGATGGAGTAAAAGCATACTGATTGGCTATTAAAACTTCTAAAGCAACTCGCCGTACAGTGGGACTAGGATCTTTTAGTAGCGGGGCAAATTCTGGGAGGATAGTTTGATTGCTGCTATACAGCTTAAGGATTTCCTGGCGCAGAGGATCATCAGCATTAGGTAATAAAGATTTAACCTCAGTCAAAAACTGTTCGGGATTACTCACATTAGCAGCCAACTCTAAACCTTTAAGTTGGTTATAGCGATCGCCACTAGTGAGAAATTCGCGAATGACGCTGCTTGATTGCGATGGTAATTGATTTTCAGGCTCATCAAAATCATCCAGATTAATGAGATCGCTGCGAATCATCGCTTCTAAACTTTGAATATAATATTTACCCATCGGAATACGTACCAGCAATAGGATCGCAGTTAAAATTATCGCCAGCCAGGTAATCTGTACTAAGCTGAGATAAAGATGACATAGCCACAAAACCAGTCCTGCAAGAGTTAATCCTACAGAATAAATTAAACCGTCGCTCAAGGCTCGAACTCGCCCCACATACTGATGGGGAATGCCATTATAGTTAAGCTGATGTACAGGTAGGTTAATTGATTTATAGAGAGCATCACCGTTAATCTGCAAGGCGATCGCTGTAGGCAATTTAAAATTAAACAGCAATCCTCCGAGACTTAGTAAAGTGGTCACAGGATAAACAGCGTTGAGTCTGGCTACTCCCACCCATTTAAGTAATGGGCGAGTAATACCGTAGAGAAATACCACCTGGATTAAAGAAATAATCATCCGCATCAGTCCGAGAAATCCCGTTAGTTGAGACTCATCAAACTGCTGTCCATAAATATTAAACCAAAGAAATTCCGAGCAAAGATAAATAATTACTAATAAAAAGCTGCTAGCAGCCAAAAACAAGACTAAGGGATAACGTTTTCCCAATTCGGGCAAGATTTTCCAAGATTCAATTAAACTTGATTTTTCCTCTTTGATGGTTTGTAGACGACGCTGAGAACGTTCTAAATAAACCAACTGCCCAAAAGCGATCGCCATAAACCCAGGCAAGCACCACAATAATTCTCGGCTAGGCAAATAATTAGATAGCAGCAGGGTTAAGCCACCACCAACTAAAGTTCCTACTGCCTGAGCAATGCCGATAAAAGGAGCATAACGCTTATATTCCAGAATCGTAAAATAGTCCGTTAGCAGCCCAGGATAGAGCAAATTATTATAAAAATCCCACTGAAAAAAAATCGCCATCAGCAGGACATAATAAACCCAAGTTGCATCAAGGTTAATCAACCACCTCAGTCCTACCATCAAAACAATTGAGCCTAATAGCACGTAGCGAAATACTTGGGGGCGACTATAGCGATCGGCAATTTGCGAAAATGCACCATAAATCGGTAGAGAACATAAGCCAATTAACATAAAGGCGATCGGTAAATCTCCCGCACCTACCTGACTGACAAATAAAGAATTGGCGATCGCCATTGCCATCACGTTATAAATTAAGACGGTAACGGCTAACAAGAGCAGTTGAGGCAAGCGATCGAATTGCTTAATCATAATACTTTCTGCTCATCTGCTTGAGTTTCTCTTACTGAGGTCAAATCTTCTGTACTGTCTGGCATCTCGACAATTAAATCATCTGTATTTTGCAGCCAAAACGTTAATCCCGCCGCAATAATTAAGGATACTCCACCTAAAACAACTGCCAATAGGCGATCTTCGTGCAGTAAATATTGCATAATCCAGCCAAATCCCAAAGCTGCTACAACTTCTGGTAACACGATAAAAAAATTAAAGATCCCCTGATAAATTCCTTGACGCTGGGGCGGAATTGAACCACTCAACATGACATAGGGCATAATCAAGGCACTAGACCAAGCAATCCCTAAGCCCAACATTGCCAAAAGTAAAACATATTGATTATGGATAGTTAATAAAGATACCAAGCAAAGACCGCCACAGAATAAACATAAACCATGAGTCAAAGGACAACCTAAATATTTAGCAATACGAGGAATAACAAAAGAAAACCCCACGCATACGGCATTATAAACAGCAAAACAAATTCCTGCCCATTCTATACCGTCACTGTAAAGCAGGGAATTTTGACTGGTTGCGCCAAAAATATTGCGCGCCACTGCGGGGGGAAAGTACAGCAAGAAACAAAAGATCCCCAGCCAGGTGAAAAATTGGATCTTAGCCAACTGTTGCATAATGTTGGGCATTTGTCTCAAAGTCTGCCAAGATTCGCGCAAACTGCTGACCACGCCGCCCTGAGATGACTTAAGCTGCTCAAACTGAGCCAAATTTACGGGGGGATATTCAGGAGTGGTCACAATTGTCCACAATACAGTACCTAAAAATAATACTCCGCCCACATAGAAAGACACTTCCACCGTCAGGGGGATCTTACGCCAAGGATTAATCGCATTACTCAGGCGAAAAACGTTACTCAAAATCCAGGGTAGTGCTGAAGCAGAAACCGCTCCTAAACCTAGCATCATACTCTGCATCGCAAATCCCTTAGCACGTTGCTCTTGGGATAATAAATCTCCCACAAAAGCGCGGAAAGGAACCATACTGATATTGGCGCTAGTATCTAAAATCCAGAGTAATCCTGCTGCCATCCACAAGTTGGAAGCATGAGGCATCAAAATCAAGGCAATAAAAGCCAGAATTGCCCCTGCTAAAAAGTATGGTCGTCTTCTACCCAAAAAATTCCAAGTATAGTCACTCAAATTGCCGACAATGGGCTGTACCAACAAGCCAGTTAAGGGAGCCGCTAACCAGAGAATTGGGAGTTGATCGGCGTGAGCGCCCAAATGCTCAAAAATAGCGCTCATGTTAGCCATCTGTAGTCCCCACCCAAACTGAATTCCCAAAAACCCGAAATTCATATTCCATAGCTGTCGAGAATTAAACACAGGCTTGGGTGCAGATTGTGGCGAAATTAACATAAACAGAACCAAAGAAAAATAGTAAGCCCGTAACAGCCCCATAATATTGTAAGTTTAGGACAACTTTCTACCTGTTGTGGATTTGTTGATGCTGAAAATCTGTAACTAGGGGACAGTCTGATTGGGTGTGTGCTTAAATATGAGGACAGTCAATTAGCTTGAGACTCTAAGTTTGGTAACTATTTTTAAGTTTCAATCTTTATTATGAGGGCGTAAGTCAGGTAGAGTTGTAGCTATCCACAGTGCGATCGCGTGAGGAATCAAAAGAATGAAGATTTTAGCACTAGCTTGGGAATTCCCTCCCCGTATCGTTGGCGGAATTGCTCGCCATGTAGCAGAATTGTATCCAGAAATTATTAAACTGGGATACGAAGTCCATCTGCTCACTGTGGAATTTGGTTCAGCACCTAAATATGAGCTGGTCGAAGGGATTCATCTTTATCGCTGTCCTGTTAGTCATGGAAATGATTTTTTCCATTGGGTTGCTAATATGAACGATAGTATGGGTTGTCTTGGTGCTGAACTCTTAAACAAGCATGGCGACTTTGATTTGATTCACGCCCACGATTGGTTAGTTGGGGATGCAGCGATCGCCCTCAAGTATAATTTTAAACTGCCCCTCGTCGCAACGATCCACGCTACTGAATATGGTCGTTATAACGGTATCCACAACCTCAGACAACAGTATATCAACGGCAAAGAGAAACTTTTGGCTCACGAGGCTTGGCGTATCATTGTCTGTAGTCAATATATGCGTGAGGAAATTCAGCGCGTTTTTCAGTCTCCTCCAGATAAAATTGACGTGGTTTATAATGGCATCCGCCCCGAAAAAAAACATCATGGTAATAACTTCGATCGCACTAAATTTCGTCGTCGCTTTGCCAACGATCGCGAGAAGATTATTTATTATGTTGGGCGTATGACCTATGAAAAAGGGATTTCTGTCTTACTTGATGCTGCCCCGCGAATTATCAGCTTGATGGGTGGAGGGGTTAAATTTGTGATTATCGGCGGCGGAGATACTAGCCGTTTGAAGTACCAGGCGCAAAGTTTGGGAATTTGGGAACAGTGTTATTTTACTGGCTTTATGTCAGACGCTGATTTAGATAAGTTTCAAACGATCGCCGACTGCGCTGTTTTTCCTAGTTTATATGAACCCTTCGGGATCGTGGCGTTAGAAAGCTTTGCTGCTCGTGTTCCCGTGGTTGTTTCTAATACAGGCGGACTTCCTGAAGTGGTAGAACATAACCGTACAGGCATTGTCACGCGCGCCAACGATCCTGACTCGTTAACCTGGGGTATTTTGCAAGTGCTACAAAACCCTGAATACTCTCAGCAATTAGTCGAGCAAGCTTATAATTCAATTGCCGAACGCTTTAGTTGGCATGATTTAGCTAAACAAACTTGTGGCGTATATCTTCATATTGCTCATGAGCGATCGCAGGTT
>JBDKJC010000142.1:0-7301 GCA_039796815.1 Cyanobacteriota bacterium
GTTAATTTATTTTACGTTATTTTGATTATTTGATTAGGCGATCGCCTATACTTTTAGCCTAATACCAAGTTGCAATCAAATGTGTAATACCTTACTTAAAATCCTTAGCGTCTTAGCGTCTTAGCGCGAAATAAAATTACTCTTTAGAAAGCAACTTAGCCTAAGTCTCAGCTTTTTATTTGCTCAAATAAATTCCGTCGAACTCACGTTGCTACTGAAAATCTATGAATCAACAAACAGCCACCTTTGGTGCAGGATGTTTTTGGAAAACGGAATCTGAATTTATGAACGTCTCAGGAGTCATCAAAACTTCAGTGGGATACATGGGAGGCGACTTTGCTAATCCTTCTTACCTGGATGTCGTGGCTAGAATCACTGGTCATGCAGAAGTAGCACAAATTGAATATGATGCCGATGTAATTGGGTATGAAGAGTTGTTAGAAATCTTTTGGCAGATGCACGATCCAACTAGTCTCAATCGTCAGGGTGCAGACAGAGGCGAACAATATCGCTCAGTAATTTTTTATCATACTGCTGCGCAAGCAAAAATTGCTCGTCAGTCAAAGTTGCAGCTACAGCAGTCTGGGGTTTTTGACCAAAGTATTGTCACGGAGATTAAGCCAGCTAAAGAATACTATCTTGCTACTGAAGATCACCAACAATATTTATTCAAGAAAAGTCAAACCTTAGCTAATTAACTCCTAAAAAATAAATTAATCTTCAGCAAATATATAACGACGTAACTCGGCAGGGTTAGGCTCAGGGCTACTTTCCGCAAATTTAACTGCCTCGTCTATAGTAGCTAATACCTTAGCGTCAATCTCTTTTAATTCTTCTGCTGTGGCTAGATTTTGCTCAATTAGATAAGCAGCAAATTTTTTAATCGGATCCCGTTGACCCCAAAATTCCTTCTCTTGAGGATCTCTAAGTTCATCAGGATCTGCTAAAGAATGCCCTCGAAAGCGATAGGTCAAGGCTTCAATTAAGGTTGGTCCTTCTCCTGCGCGCGCCCGTGCCACAGCCTCTTTCGCCAGGGTATTAACCGCTAAAACGTCCATACCGTCAACCTCATAGCCTGCCATGTTAAATACGCTAGCTTTTTTGTAAATTTCGGGTTGAGAAGTTGCGCGATCGTGAGCCATGCCGATCGCCCATTTATTATTTTCGACGACATAAATAATTGGCAATTTCCATAGCGCTGCCATATTCAAGCACTCAAAAAATTGACCATTGTTACTAGCCCCATCACCAAAGAAACATACCGATACAGCATCTGAACTTTCTTCTCCCATTGCTTCGCGACGATATTTACTTTGAAAGGCAGCACCCGTAGCGACAGGAATTCCTTCAGCGACAAAAGCATAACCTCCCAACAGCCCATGCTCTGACGAAAACATGTGCATTGAACCACCACGACCTTTACTACAGCCTGTTTCTTTGCCAAATAATTCTGCCATGACTTCTTTGGCAGGCACTCCCGCACTCAAAGCATGAACGTGATCGCGGTAAGTACTAGAAACGTAGTCGCCTTTGGTTCTTAAAGCCTTAATTATCCCCGAAGACACCGCTTCTTGACCGTTGTAAAGGTGGACAAAACCAAACATTTTGCCTCGATAGTACATTTCGGCGCACTTATCTTCAAATAAGCGTCCCAAAACCATATCTTCATACAGAATGAATCCTTCTTCTTTAGTTATCTTGACAGAACTAGCATCAAATTTAGGTAAGGTTCTTTCAGCACACATAAAACAGTTTTAAAATAAAGGCGCAGATATCTATTGAATCACAAAATTCCAGTGGGCGAAAGTATAAACTCTTACTCCTTATTCTCTAAACCTTTGACCTGTAAGAATCATTAAAATAACTTAATTTTCTAGAGTAGATCATAAAGCGATCGCTAGGGAAATTTCAGCAAATTCAAGCCTCAAGAATAACTCTGCCGACTGGACGAGCAACACAGGTGTAAATAAAACCATGTTCGCAAGCAACATCTTCGTCGTAGACCACCTCTCCAGCGATTTTTTTCACCTTACAAGCGCCACAAACACCCATACGACAACCAGAAGGTAAAGCAGCACCTTCAGCCTCTGCTACATCAAGAATGCATTCTTGACTCTTATAACTAACTTCTTGCCCTGATTTTGAAAGGACAATTACAGGATGAGCAGGAGCAGAAACAGGAACAGGAATAGGAGCAAAATTATTAACTATTCTGGTGGCAGGAACTGCTGAGATATTAGTAGGAGCAGGAGCAGCAGCAGGAGCAAGGGCAAGAGCAGGAGTAGAAACTGCTGAGATATGAGCAGGAGCAGCAGCAGGAGCAAGAGCAGCAGGTGTCTGAATAATAGATGTTGGAAGTACGTCAGGCATGGTAGAAATTACTTTACTTTGCTTAGTCCCCCCAAAACTTTCTTCATAATATTGTTCCAGTGGGAAATTAATTTTTTGTAAGAGTTTTTTGGTTGCTTCGATAAATGGATTTGGCCCGCTGACATAAACAATGCGCTTTTGGTAATCAGGTGCGATCGCCTGTAAGCTGGTCTCGTTAATTCTACCCCTATAGCCATACCAGGGTTGACCAAGAACAGAACGAGTTACCGTAAGCGCCAGCTTAAAGTTAGGATAGCGAGAACTCATCATCTCTAATTCTTGACGAAAAATAAGATCTTGAGGAGTACGAGCGCTATGGAGAAACACGATATCAACATTAGACACGGTGTCACAAATCCAGCGCGACATAGACATCATGGGAGTAATGCCACTACTTGCCGAGATCAAAAGTAATTTAGCTGCTGGATGAGCAAAATTAGTAAAATTGCCCATGGGAGCGTCAGCTGTAATCTGAGTACCAACCTGGAGATTATCGTGCAGCCAATTGTTCACTAAGCCCAAAGAGTTACTATGCTGTTGCTCAGGAGTAGAAACTCGCTTGACAGTAATTTCCAGAGTATGAGGCCGTGAAGGAGTAGAAGAGATTGAATAGGGATGCTTAACACTCTTACCGTCAATGTCTAAATTGAGAGTCAAAGACTGTCCTGGCTGATAGTCAAACTTAACAGGGGGTTCGCAAACAAAAGTAAAAGTTTTAACATCAACAGTTTCATCAATGATTTGGACACACTTAAGTTGCTTTATTCCTTGAGTCCAGGTTTCTAAACTGGCAGTATCCATCTTTGCCAAAGGCATATACTGTTCGGGAGCTAACGACTGAGGTGCTAAAGCAGTTTTTTCTTCGGCGATCGCCTTAACCCACAATAAATGACTCCCTAAAGCGATCGTATCCGACGGCTTGAGTGAATATTCTTGATTTACCTGAACATTTTCGTTATTGATTTTCGAGCCATTTCGACTCCCAAGATCGCTATAAAAATAACTGCCGTGGCGAAAAGTAATCTTACCATGGGTACGACTGGTAAGGTTATCTTTTAAAACGATATAACAGCGATTATCACGCCCAATCAGACATTCCTGATTAATCTGTTCTTCAGGAGTTATTTTAATAGTTTTGGTTTCTTGGGGGTTTCTCGTATCAATAATAATAATTTCTGGCATCTGATCTTCGTTTTAAATAACGTTTTCATCTGTTGGGATAAGCAATCTGCATGATGTATTGCTGCTTTTGCCCTGCTTGGTTACCAAGAATAATAACTGACTCAATAAAATGCTGGCAGTATCTTTTGACTAGATTATTTTTTGATATTTAAAAAACTTCAAAATTCACTAACAAATTTAAGGTCAAGAGCCAAAAAAGACAGGTAACAAGCTGAAAATAACGATAAATTCAGCGAGCCTGCCTTGAGTTTAAGAGATCTAAAGAAAATAATCGCAATACTTTACTTACTTTTAATTCAAAGGTCGAAGAACATTATTAAAAACATAGTTGGCAATTTTAATTCCCGCATCAGACCCAGCATAAGCATCAAATTGATAGTGAATTCCCAAATAAATACGGCTGCGAGCATTTTCTAGTAAAGCGTCAGTAAAACTTCTAAACGCTCTTTTCCTTACAGGACGGACATTACCATTCACATCTTTATTAACACCATTAAATTCATCTGAACTGAGGGTGAAAGATAGGTCATCCCGATTGTAAAAACGTCTAAGAGTCCAGAAGATAGCAGCACCAAAGGTAGCGTGTCCCGAGGTATAGGAAGGGAAGTTGGGAGTAAAATTAACTCCTCTCATTTTTTCTTCATCTGTAGGATTGGTATTGGGTGCGCCCAAGGGTTCAAAATTGGGATCGCCAGTTGTCCAAATATTCCCATCTTGTTGTCCTCCTCGTACACCAAGAATAGGTCGCCAGATGTTGTAAAAATATTTTGTATCCCAACATTGAATACCTGCATCTGCCATTGCCAAATTAATCAAAGCAAATAGACGGGCATTTTGCGCTAGATTATTTTTTTGTAAAATAGCAATTTCTCGTACATTTTGATTATATAGACGTGGAGGTGTACCGATTCTTGGTCTGCCGTCATAAGCCCAAAAAATGCCTATTTCTGTTTCATCTGCTGTGCGAGTAGTAGAATTTTTAGCTCCCTTAGATTTAACGTCATTAAAAGAATCTGCATAAGCAGCACTCATTAACTCAGGGGGGGCTGAAGAGCGGAAATCAATGATATTGGGTACAACGAAAGGTCTGACAAGTCCCCAGCGAGGAGTCCCAAATCCCTGACCAGGATTTAAGGGATCTAGATTATGTTGCCCTGGTAAACCCCCTGGCTGATAGGGCATGGAATCATTACTACGATCGTTGTCACGAGCAGTGATTGTGCGTCTACCAATATCTGTGCCGACAGCAATACCTTGATCCCGTGAAGGGCCAGGAGGCAGCGTATTTAAAAAGTTATTGAATTCTGTCTTGAATATATCTGTCTGTCCAGGATATAAGGCTGTTAGGGTGGTCAATGCTGCTTGAGCGATCGCCGCTTCTCTAGAAGCACCACCAGGAACAGCGGGTAAATCTCTTAAGTAAGGAGTAAAGACACGAGCAATAACATTAAAAGCATCGAACATTGCCACATGAACAATTGCTAAGGCGCGTGCAGTTCGAGTTGGACCACGCTGGTTGACTGATTGTGCTGCACCAGTATGATCGTTGGCAACTGCATTTAAAGCAACATTATTCCAAAACAATATAGCGTCATTATTCATAATTTAATTTCCTCTTCTTGGTAAATAATTTAATGGACTTGATTGAGATTTAAGTTTTAATTCTCTATAGAACATATAGGTATTTTTCTACTGTTTTATGCAAATTTTATAATTGTCAATATCTAAGATGTTACGCAGATGAATGAACCCTTAAGGAGTTTAGAATTAAAGCAGACAAGATCAATTAAATATTTTTACTCCTGGTTGATTTGCCTACCAGCATAGTTAATAAATTATCGATATTTTTGATAATTTATTTATGTTTTTCTGTATTTATTTTTAATTTGTATTCACTGCAATATTAAATTAGTTAAAGAGGTGAAGATCTCATAAAACTCATATAAACCGACCTCATAGAAAAACTCATGTAGCTATTAGCTAAGCATTAACTTTTGTATAGACGTAACATATTATGTCTCTACGTTGTGGTTCTTGACTCTTGACCCTGGAATCATTACAACGTAGGTGTAAAACTTATGAAACAAAGTGATGATAGTTGTTGGTTTAATGAGTGGTACTTCTGTTGATGGAATTGATGCTGCCCTAGTTGAAATTAAAGGTCTAGAACAAGATCTAGAAGTCAAGCTGTTAGCAGGGGAAACCTTTGCTTATCCTCAAGACTTAAGAAACCAAATATTAGGTATTTGTGGCTCAAAAGCATTAAATATAGCTGCATTAGCCGAATTAGATGATGCGATCGCCATTCAGTTTGCCCAGGCTGCTCAACAGATTCAAGCCCAACAACCAGCAGAATTAATTGGTTCTCATGGTCAAACTATCTATCATCGACCACCTATTAAGGATAGATTGGGCTACAGCTATCAGATTGGCAGAGGAGAAATGATTGCTCACCTCACAGGTATTCAGACTATTAGTAATTTTCGGGTAGCGGATATTGCAGCAGGAGGAGAAGGCGCACCATTAGTATCAAAAATCGATCTTTGCCTGTTGTCTCACCCAACTAAAACTAGAGCGATTCAAAATCTGGGTGGCATTGGCAACGTGACTTATT
Organism: Cyanobacteriota bacterium; assembly: GCA_039796815.1. Classification (GTDB taxonomy): domain Bacteria; phylum Cyanobacteriota; class Cyanobacteriia; order Cyanobacteriales; family Xenococcaceae; genus Waterburya. The sequence goes on from JBDKJC010000142.1 coordinate 6,167, forward strand.
TACCACCCAAGGCAGCAACTAACTGGAAGGCACAAATATTTGGCTGGGATACTGGTCCTGCAAATGCATTATTAGACCTGGCGATCGCTCGTTTGACTAGCGGCACTAAAACCTACGATCTAGATGGTCAATGGGCAGCCCAAGGCACGCCAAATCAGCAATTAGTAGCGCAGTGGTTACGGCAAGACTTTTTTCAGCAGTCGCCACCAAAATCGACAGGGAGAGAACTGTTTGGCACGGATTATTTGGAGCAATGTTGGCAAGAAATGAATGACCTGGGTTTGGAATCAAGCGATCGCTTGGCGACGTTAACAGAGCTAACTGTTGCCTCAATTGTTCATAGTTACCAGCAGTTTTTGCCCCAAATGCCTGAGGAGGTTTTACTTTGTGGTGGAGGCAGCAGAAATTCATATCTGAGACAACGCCTACAAGCTGAGTTAATATCGGCAGATGTTAATACAACCGATGAACTGGGAATTGATGGAGATTTTAAAGAGGCGATCGCTTTTGCCGTTTTAGCCTACTGGAGGATTAAATCAATTCCTGGTAATTTACCTCAAGTTACAGGAGCAGCTCAACCCGTTTTATTGGGAGATGTTCACCTATCAATATAATTGATTTTAATCTAGACAAATAGCCAAAAATATTAACAAGTATGGCTATTATCGACAGCTTATAGCTTATAGCTTATAGCTTATAGCTAGGGCGCAGCCCTTTATCACATCGAAATTGAAAGGATAAAGTTTTATGGCTCATAGTTTCCTCATTGACGCTGCTTATTGGCATGTAACTGGTCATTGGTTAAAACCAAACATAGCCCCAATTGCTCTTGAGGGAGGAATTAAAATTGCTTGGAAAAGAGCCAACTGGTTCAAGCTAACTACGAGCCTAACTTGTGATGACGAAACAGCGACGGAGATTATTTATCAATGCCGAGGCAACCTGAATTACGAGGCAAAACACTATACTTATGTTGCTCAACACAGTCTTTTGGGGAATATTGAGGGAGAAGGTAGATTGGGACAGCAATCGATCATTCAGTATTACTGGTTTATCGGCACTGGTAGCAAACACAAAGGATTAGATACATATGTCTGCCTAGATCAAAATACCTATCATCTAACTAGCACTATTG
>JBDKJC010000143.1:0-7296 GCA_039796815.1 Cyanobacteriota bacterium
CCCCTAGCTGTAAGCTATAAGCTATAAGCTATAAGCTATAAGCCAATCAGATAACGAAGTGCGACGCGATATGCCCTAAAGGACTAACTTCGTGTCGCGGAGCAGTATCCTTTAGGGTATCCGTGATAGACAAGGTATTAGACCTCGCAGTGAATTAAAAAGCTTATAGCTTGGAGCTTACAGCTTTTAATTCATTTATGACTTTGATTAGTTAGCAGCATAATATGTAACTGAAGAGCATTAGCCAACCATAAATTTGAAGTTAAATTTAAAATTTGCTGAGACATCAATCAAACTACAAAATCTTAGATTTAATTGGTCAAGGACAGTTTGGGAGAGTATTTGCTGCGGTTGAACTCAAGAGCGGTGCTTTGGTCGCCTTAAAGGAGTTAAAAACGAAACAATTATCTACCAGCAGTTTTTTACGGGAATTAACTTTTCTAGTTACTCTCGACCACTTTAATCTTGTTACCTGTAAAGCGTTGGAACACGGACACGATCGGCGCTATATTGTTATGGATTACTGTGAAGGAGGAACTTTACGCAGTTTTTTAAATAATTCTCCTGCCATAAGTTTGAATCAGAGCTTGAAGTTAGTGATTGATATTCTCTCTGGTTTAAAGTATGCTCACGAAAAAGGCATTATTCATCGTGATATTAAGCCCGAGAACATCTTACTAAAAACTAGCGATCGCTCCTATACAGCTCATATTGCTGATTTTGGGATTGCTAAACTCAAACAAGAAATTGAGTCGCAAAATATCTTAGGCAATACAGGCTCTCCTGCCTATATGGCTCCTGAGCAGTTTTATGGAGAATATTCTTATAATTGCGATCTTTATGGCGTCGGGATAATTTTATATGAACTGGTAACAGGAAACCGTCCTTTTTCGGGAATGCCTAAAGAATTGGTGGCAGCACACCTGAGTCAACCAGTGACAATTTCCTCAGATATTCCCCTGCTGTTACGCTTGGCGATCTCTAAATCATTGGAAAAATTGCCGAGTCGTCGCTATCAAACTGCTGCGCAAATGCTGGAAGCTCTGGAATTGGTGCAGTCGATTTTGGAAGTAGATCCTAATCCTCAAACTCCCATAAAAATCAAGTCTGATTTTAGCGATCTGATTCCTGCTGCCCAATCTACTTTAGATTATCCCGTATCTCAAAGCGCGATCGCCTGGGCGCAAGTCTATTTAGTCAGTGGCGATCGCCTTTTAATTCAGCGTCATCTAGATGCTAGTTTGTCCAGTAATTTATCTGAGGAAATTTCTGTAGATAGGGAAATAATTTTAAATCAGCCAATCAAAAGCTTACAGTTTAGTTCTACAGGCTGCCTAGTTACCACTGCATCTTCGGTTTATTATTTAACTCAAGATCTTGATTTACTTCCCCTTACCACCGTTGAGAGTAATCAATTAATTGCTACTGTCGATCCTCAAGGATCTTGGCTGGGTATTTCCTCTGGTAGCCAGAATGGCGATCGCTCCCATTTAGAAATTTATCAATTACCTAACTGTAAGTTACAGCGATCGCTCATCAATAATCAAGTTTGTCATCGCCTAATCGCTCTAGATCGCCAATATGGTCTAGCAATACACCAAGTTCAGGCGCAAAATACCAAATTTCATCTTTTTAATCGTCGCGGTAGCTGGCTCGCTAATTTTACTGTTCAGATTCAACTCGACTTAGTTGTTCATCATCCACTATTTCCCCAGCGCTTATTAGCAACAGAAGTAGATTGTCCCGATCTGGTGATCTTAATTACTTTAGAAAAATTTAACCTCAAACGAATTACGCTGGAGATTTCGCCGCTGGTAATTGAATCTTGTCCTCAAGGATATCTAATCGGCGATCGCCAAGGCAAAATGATCTTGCTCGACCCTGATGGAGACTGTATTGGTAGATTTAAAATACCATTGTCCAGCGAATTTACCGTTACTGCGATCGCTGCTTCCACTTCGGAGTTATTGGTCGCCTCTAGTTCAACCTCGCGATCGCAGATACAAAGATTTTCGATGTTGCTGATTTGAAGTATACCCTTTAGGGAATCCTTGCTGTTGACTCAAGTAATCTTCTAAAGCTAAAAGCTAAAAGCTTTTTTGGTAAAAATTTTAAGATTGAGAGCTTGCGCTACTGCTGCTATAGGCTCAAATCCAGCCAAACTATATTCATTAGCCTCATCTGGTTAAACTTGTTGTTCCTTGACTCCCATTTTCTCAGCTGTTATGATTGTGCAAAATTAGGCGTTCATTATCGATGCTAGCTGCCTCTAATGCCCCACAGATTAGCGCTATTACCACTAACAATCTACTCGTAGTTTTTGCCGAGTTTCTCGATATCGATGTGAGCGCGGGAGATGCTTCGGCGGATACTCTCAAAACTTATACCAGGCAGCTATATCAGTTTTTGCAATGGTGCGATCGCCGTCAGCTAAATCCTGTGACAATCGTTAAAGATGACGTGAAAAAGTATCGTCATTGGATGGTCAAGCAGCAGCAATATAAACCTGCTACTATCGCCCTCAAGCTGGCAGTAGTGCGTCGTTTTTATCAAGCTGCGGTGGAGAAGGGTCTGATTGCCATTAATCCCGCAGCAGGAGTAAAGCCACCACGAGAGAAGTTCGATCCTGCGGAAAAGATTACCTATTTGGAAGCAGAAGAGGTAGAAGTTTTATTTCGCACAGTGCCTCACGACGGTTCACTCAAATCTACTAGAGATCGGCTAATCTTAGGGATCATGGCATTGGAAGGAACACGTACCGTTGAGTTGCACCGTGCCGATATTGCCAGCGTCGTTCGACAGGGAAAAAACCTAGGTGTGAGAGTCGAAGGCAAAAGAAGTATTCGGGTTGTTCCCCTCACGCCCGATCTAGCTCGTCTACTGGTGGAATATCTCCATCAAAGGGAAGCTAGCAAAGAAGTGTTAAAACCGACAAGACCTTTATTTATCTCTACTGGTAATAATTCACGGGGTCAGCGAATTACTCGGCGGGGAATTAGAACTATTGTCGATACCTATCTTAAGCTAGCTGACTTAAAACATACTCCAGGAAGAACAATTTCCGCTCATAGTTTACGCCACACCGCAGGAACGTTAGCCTTGCGTTCAGGGGCAGATTTGCGTCAGGTACAAGACTTATTAGGACATAGTGACCCTCGTACTACTAGTATCTATACTCACATTGGCGATCGCTGGGAAAATAATCCTGCACTCAAGCTCAATATTGATATTCCCTCAATTTAGTCTTCAGATATTTAGAGCGATCGGTAAAAAAATTAACAACAGATGGGGATCAAACTAAGGGAAGATGAATCATTAACAGATTTTTTTGATAATGATATTTAAACAACCGTGTATTATTCTTCAATCCCCGAAATAGATGTTAATCAGTTGGTAACCTTGTTAGCTTCTAATTCATCATTACAGCTAATTGATGTGAGAGAGAGAGGCGAAGCAGATATTGCCCAAATTCCAGGTTTTGCTCTTTATCCACTGAGCGAGTTTGAAGAGTGGTCAGAACGTATTTTGCAAGATCTCAAACCAGAAACGGCAACAATTGTTATCTGTCATCATGGAATGCGATCGGCTCAATTATGTCAGTGGCTGGCGATGAGGGGGTTTAGGGAGGTCAAAAACGTGAGGGGAGGAATTGATGCCTATTCGCGGATCGTAGATTCAAGCATCAGACGTTATTAACGAACTGTAATTATTATCTGGAACAGGCTATACTTTAGCCAAAATTTTAAAATTATCTTAAATAATTATTAATTCTCATATATTTAATGGTTAATCAATCAGAACTGACCGCTCGACATCAAGATATATTAAAAGCCACGATCAAACATTATATTGCCACCGCTGAACCCGTAGCTTCTAAAACTTTGGCACAGCAGTACGATTTCAATGTTAGTTCCGCCACCATTCGCAATGTTATGGGACATCTAGAATCCGCAGGATTACTTTATCAACCCCATACATCTGCGGGGAGAGTTCCTTCTGATTCAGGTTATCGTACTTATGTCGATCATTTGATTGTTCCCAACGATAATATTGACCAGGCGATTCAAAAAATAGTCCAGCAAGAGTTACAAATTGCCAGAGCTAATTTTGAAGCTCTACTTCAGCGTGCAGCCAAAATTTTGGCTACCCTCAGTGGCTATATTGCTCTGGTGACTTTCCCGCACAAACTGAATCGCACTCTGCGTCATATACAACTGGTGCGGGTTGCTGCTAATCAGGTGATGTTGATTGTAGTGACCGATTCTTATCAAACACAATCGATCTTAATGGAGTCGCCCCTCTCAGAAGCAGAAATAGACGAATCGACTATTAGCCATGAACTACAGCTTTTATCAAATTTTCTAGATCGTGAATTGCGAGGTTGCTGCCTGTCTGATATTACGACCATTAAATGGACTCAAATAGACAATGAGTTTGCTCAATATAGTGACTTTTTAAAGCTCCTCTTGGGTCAGTTAAAACTTGCTCTACAAAGTAATAGCTCTAGTCCAATGGTGATTCATGGCGTTGCCGAACTTCTGCGCCAGCCTGAGTTTTCACAATTACAACAGGTACAAACACTTTTATCTTTGCTAGAAGAACAGCAAGATCAGTTGTCCCCAATTATTTTTAGCTTCCCCGAATTAGAATCCCTCAAACGAGTAAGCATTAAAATTGGGATAGAAAATAGCCTAGAACCAATGCAAACCTGTACCTTAGTCGCGGCTAATTACTATCAAGATGATATTCCTGTTGGGAGTGTAGGAATTCTCGGTCCCAAAAGAATGCTGTATGAAAATGCGATCGCCTTAGTGAAAAATACCGCTGATTATCTTTCTAATCCCTTTCAGGCTTTTGCCTAGCTGCAAGTATAAGCTCTAATTAACTTCATCATCATTTCTAGAAAAAAGGCGATCGCCTTTATTTTTGCGGAAAGTCCAATGTAGAATTATCTGTGAAACTCAACAAAGACTCAACCAAAGAAGATGTAGCAATGGCAAGGTCTTTGATTCATGCTTAGTTTTGATCGACCTTTTTTCACAATAATTATGAACAATCTGCTTAATATACTCGTCGTCTCAACTCCCGTGGGTGCAATCGGTTCTGGTAAGGCGGGCGGTGTTGAGCTGACGATCAAAAATATTGTCAATAATTTATCCGCTAGGGGTCATGGAATTGACGTGGTGGCTCCAGCGGGTTCCGAGATTGTTTGTCGCGATCTTCATTTAATTTCAGGAAGTTTTTCGGCTTTAGCGCAGGACGATATAGAGGAAGAAAATATTGTGATTCCTGATAATTCGGTTCTAGAGAACATGTGGGATTACGCCCATAGAGTACAACATGATTACGATCTGCTGGTTAATTTTGCCTATGACTGGCTGCCTCTTTACCTAACCCCTTTCTTTGAACGTCCAATTGCCCATTGGATCAGCATGAGTTGTATTTCGCCGATGATGAACCGCATGGTTAGTCAGACAACGGCAATGTTTCCCCAAACTTTGGCAGTAAATACCCGCGCCTCAGCCAATACTTTTCAAGCCAAGGAACAATTGCAGATCATGGGTAAAGGTATCAATCTGCAACAATATACTTTTGTCGAAAAACCTCAGACCCCAAATTTAGCTTGGGCTGGTCGCATTTCCCCAGAGAAAGGTCTAGCTGATGCCATTGAAGCAGCTATTCTAGCTGGCAGAAAGCTGAATATATTTGGAGTGATTCAAAATCATGATTATTGGCAAACTATTCAAAATAAATACCCTTCATCGGCTTATACCTACCACGGATTTTTGACAACTGCCGATTTTCAAGCAAAGTTGGGACATTGTGTTGGGTTATTAATGACTTCTCACTGGATTGAAGCCTTTGGCAATGTAGTAATTGAAGCTTTAGCTTGTGGAGTACCCGTTGTCGCCTACGATCGGGGAGGCCCAGCGGAAATTGTTGAAAACGGAGTCACAGGGTGGTTAGTTGAGCATAAATCGATCGCCGCCTTATCGGTCGGGTTGCAAAAAATTGAGCAAATCGATCGCTATAGCTGTCGCTTGTCGGTGGCAAGGAAATTTTCTCTAAGCGCCTTTGCCGACCGCATCGAGTTTTGGTTTCAAGATGTTTCCCAATCAAAGTTAGCTAATAAAAAATAAGAGATTGCTGATTTGAAACATGAATTGCTCACGGTCTTGTTTTAAGCTATCAGCTACCAGCTATCAGCTATCAGCTTTTTAAGAATGTAGTCAAAACTAGTAATTGTGTAGTTCATATCGAACTTCAGTAACACCCAAAATAGATTTATGTTTGAAGATAGTGTTATTCCTGCGACTTTGATTTTAATTGCCTTGAGCTTCAATTTAATCTTGATGCTGAATTTAGTTAAGACGCAAAAAAAACTGCTTACTCAACAGCAAGATTTCCAAGCTGAGGTTAAAAAATTTTTTCAGTCATCTACTCAACTGTTTAATGCTGAACTGAAACGAGTAAATGAAGTTAGTGTGGAACAAATTGAGTCTCTTTTTTCGATCTTTTCTACCTTGAAACCACAGTTACCCCTGCCAACCACTAGAGGGTGGGCTGCTTCCCCAGATTTGTTAAAAGAAATTATTTCTCTAACCCATCGTCACAAACCGCAATTAGTGGTAGAAGCTTCTAGCGGTATTTCTACCCTAATCATTGCCTATTGTTTGCAGCGCCTTGGTACAGGCAAGTTAATTTCTTTGGAGCATGAGTCAAAATTTGCCCAGGCTACTCAAAGTAATTTGTCCCTTCATGGTTTAGATGATGTAGCCACGGTTATTTATGCTCCTCTAGTGGAAGTGGAAATTAACGGAGCTAAATGGCTTTGGTACGATTTAACTAAGATCGAAATTCCCGAGGCGATCGATCTCCTGATTGTGGATGGGCCACCAGGAACAACTCAGAAATTGGCTCGATATCCAGCACTACCGATGCTGCACGCAAAACTGAGTAAGGAGGCAATAGTTCTTTTAGATGATGGTTCTAGGGCTGACGAAGCAAAAATTGTTGAACAATGGATGGAAGAGTTAAAAATGTCTCACTCTGAATATTTGTCTTTAGAAAAAGGTGCCTACTTGATTCATAAATAGACAACTTAAGATAACTTGATACACATAATATCAGGTACGCTTGAACAGTTAAGTATTTTGATATGGGGAATTAGGGAATTAGGGAATTAGGGAATTAGGGAATTAGGGAGTAACCTTATTAAAAGTCATTATCTGAACTTAATATGGTTGATTAATCAAGCGCGGAGTATAGTGATTCCAAATAAGAACCAATATTAAA
>JBDKJC010000144.1:0-7263 GCA_039796815.1 Cyanobacteriota bacterium
CTTGACTTTCGCCTCGTCTTTTTGAGGACTAATTGTCATGAGGATTCTCCTCTCAGGGCAATAGATTTTAGATTTAGATTTTCCTATTCTGAAGAACAGGTTTTTTATTATGTAAAAAGAGAGATCGCAAAAATCACTGCTTTTTATACAACCTTAGCTTGCTCTCCCTTAATAGGTTTTTTGTTTCAAGCTACAGGCATTACTGTATATGATCATATGACTTAGAACTCAGCAAACCCAGTAAAGCTTAACAAAATTTTAAATGGGCGTGATTATTGGTCTAAAAGGGTTTGCAGCACCACAGTTTCTCGGCAAAAGTATACAAAACAAAACCTATCTTTACAAAAGGCAATATAAGTCATGGAGTCTAAATTCTCTAGATCCTGATTTAATTTATTAATAGGGAAGGATTAATCAGAATTAATTTGGGTCAGCCCAAAAACAACCAGCTTTATTATTGATAAATTTATTGGTAGATATTTAATGAAAACTGTTAAAACAATTATCTCAATCTTGATGCTCGGTTGTTTGCTTGGTTGTCAGCAGCTTAAGCTAGATAATTATACTGGCGATCGCTCGCTCAAAACTAGTGACTCGGCGACTACCAATACTGTTATTAGTAGTAATTTAGCTGAAGTAACAGCTCCTCAAATCATCAAAGAGTTGAATCAAGAACTCGAACAATACAGTCCACAGGTAACAATCACTGCTCCTCGAGCAGAAAAAACTTTTAATCAAACAGATGTTGCCGTCAAATTAGCAGTAGAAGATTTACCGATATTTCAAGACGATCGATTGCATTTGGGTAATCATTTAAACTTAATCGTTGATAACGAACCATTTCAGTCAATCTACAGTTTGGATGAACCAATAATTATTAAAAACCTGACACCTGGAACTCATACTCTTAGAGTATTTGCCGTAAATCCTTGGGGAGAAAGTTTTAAAAATGAGGGTGCCTATGCGCAAACTACTTTTAATGTTTTGACGGAAACTAATGCCAATCGACCTAGCGCTGACTTACCATTGTTGACCTACAATAGCCCTAGTGGAACTTATGGCGCAGAACCAGTGTTGCTGGATTTTTATCTAAATCATCCTGATTTGGCAATCGCTAAAAATAATCCCGAGCAGCAAAAATTACTGGTTAAAGCAACCATTAATGGTACAAGTTTGATCATCGAAGATTGGCAGCCGTACTATTTAACTGGATTTGAACCAGGAGAAAATTGGATTCAGCTAGAGCTAATCGATGAGTCGGGTAATACTATTGAAAATGCTTTTAATAATACTGCTAGAGTGTTTACCTACGATCCACAACAGCAAGATAACTTAGCCAAATTAGTCACCAATCAAATAGCTTTTGCTGATGCTCAATCGATAGTCAAGCAGAGTTATTACATCCAGCCGTCAGCAACTCCAGAAGTTATCGATCTTGAAGATAATCAAGAAAATATTGAAGAGAATACTGAACTTAAAATTATTCCCTCTAAGGAGTTAGAACCTACTTTAGAACAATTGCCCGAAGCTGACTCTGTAACTACTAATCAAGAGAATAAACCAGAAAAATTAGAAATTACTACTCCTCAAACAGAACGGATTTCAACAAAAGAATCTACTCCAAACAAGCCTAATAATTCCCAGATTGTAGTTTCAAATAAAGCAGATGAAGTATCTAACCCAAAAACAGAAGCCATGCCCAAAAACCCCGATCCTACCGTCAAGACGAAAACTGATAGTGATTCATTAGCGGTTTCAGATTCAAAGAATGAATCTAAAACCGCTACTAAACTTGAACCGCAACCTAGTGCTAGTAAGATTGTGATTACCGAGTCAAATTCTTTAGAAAAGTCAAAAGAAACAGTAGCCGAGATTATTATTCCTCAATCAGAATCCATTGAAATTGTTAAATCAGATGATGTTGCGATTACTGTTCCCAGTACAGAAATCTCAGTACCAGAATCCCAAATAAAAGCACCTGTATGGTGGAAAAAGTTCCTGGTTGGTTTGCGCCAAAAATTGCAAGGTTTAGTTGAATTATTACCTAGCGAAGTTTAACTTAGAAGTTATAATTTACTTTATATAAAAAATAGTCTATGGCAAATTTAATCGTCCGAAATATTGATGAATCGATTGTCAAAGCCTTAAAAAAACGGGCGAGTCTTCATAGAGTAAGTGCTGAAGCCGAACACCGCCAAATTTTAGAACAGGTATTGCTGCAACCGAAGAGAAAATCATTTACCGAAGTTTTGATGCAAATTCCTGATGTAGGTAATAATTCAGACTTTGAGCGAGTACAGGATGATAACGTCTACAATCTTTTTAAGAAATAGAGAATTTAAGCTTTTTAGTTGTCTTACCATTGAGGATTATTAACAATAATAGATTCTGCAAGCTGAAGATTAAGAGGTTTAGCAAAGAAGTATCCCTGTGCTACTTCACAACCTAGATTTTTTAAATGATTTATTTGATGAGGGGTTTCTACACCTTCGGCGATCGCTTTCATGCCCAAAGAATGAGCTAAAGTAATAATAGTTTTCACTATTTCACAGTTATTTCCTTCAGCATTAATCAAACTGACAAAAGAGCGATCGATTTTGAGAGTATCTACAGGAAAACGATGTAAATAGCTCAAAGAAGAATAACCAGTCCCAAAATCATCAATACTTAATTGCACTTTTTGCTGTTTAATCTGATGAAGAAGTTCAATAGTTTTTTCACTTCCATCCATGAGCATAGTTTCTGTAAGTTCTAGTCTCAGATATTCGCCATTTAAACCAGTTAAGTAAAGAATTTGCTTTAATTTTTCCACAAAATCGAACTGTTTAATTTGTTTGCTAGAAAGATTAACACTGATATGCAAAGATGAAACCAGAGGAAATTTTGATTGCCAAGTAGATAACTGTTGACAAGCTTGTTGTAAAACCCATTCACCAATAGGAATAATTAAACCTGTGTCTTCAGCCAGTGCAATAAATTCTCCAGGAGAAATTAATCCTGTTTGGGGATGTTGCCAGCGTACTAAAGCTTCAAATCCAATTAATGTTAAAGTTTCTAAAGAAACAATCGGTTGATAATATAGTACGAATTCGTCTCTTTCTAAAGCCAAACGTAAGTCTGTTTCTAATTGTGATAAATGAATAGTTTGAGCATACATTTCGCGATCAAAAACAGCATAACGACCTTTACCTAGAGCTTTAGCACGATACATAGCAATATCAGCATCCCGTAACAATTCAATCCCATTGTGATAAGCTATTGAACCAAAAACGATACCAATACTAGCACCAGAAAAAACTTTGCGGTTGTCCAGATGAATGGGGGAAACAAGTCGTTCTAAAAGTCTTTCAGCGATCGCAACTGCATCTTGTAAATTTTCTAAATCTTCTAAAAGAATTGTAAATTCATCACCCCCCAAACGCGCGACCGTATCAAGTTCACGACAACATTCTTGGAGAATCTGAGCAATAGCGATTAAAAGCTGATCGCCAACAGCATGTCCCCAATTGTCGTTAGTAATTTTGAAGCGATCGAGATCGATAAACAAAACCGCAAATAAATAATCTTGATTTCTTTGATGACGTTGAATTGCTTTTGTCAGATGCTCCATAAACAAAGTACGATTAGGCAAACTAGTTAAAGCATCATGTAAAGCCTGATGTGATAGTTTGTCTTGTGTTAATTGATGTTCAGCAATTTCGAGATTGAGTTGGTCAATCACTTCTTCTAGTTGTGCTGTTCTTTGCTGGACTTTTTGCTCTAATTGCGTATTTAACTGAAAAATTTCGGCTTTGGCTGCTTGTAAAGCAAGTTGATGTTGGATACGAACTGCAACTTCTTCAGCTTGAAAAGGTTTGGTAATATAATCTGCACCACCAACCGTAAAAGCTTTTACTTTATCAAACACATCATCTAAAGCACTCAAGAAAATAATGGGAATATCTTTAGTTACTTCATCCGCTTTGAGTTTTTCACAAACTTGGTAGCCATCCATATCAGGCATTTTGATATCCAGCAAAATTAGCTGTGGTGGATTTCTTTGAGCGGTAATCAATGCCATTGTCCCATTTTTGGCACAACGAACCTGATAACCTTTTTCAGTTAATGTAGCCGACAAAACGCGCAAATTATCTGCTATGTCGTCAACTATTAAAATATTATTTAAACCAAAGTTAAATTGATTGTTATTCATAAGTTGACAGCTTCTTGAGCAAGATTCATCAGGCGATCAAAATCAAAGTTATCTACTTGTTGTTGAATAGCTGTGGCTAAAATTTGATTTTCTTGAGGTATTTGAGTTAGTAATTGAGCAATTAATTCTTCATCGATCAAAGCAGCAGCTTCAGAAAGTTCGTTTAACCACTCATCAGACATAATTGCCAAAGCCTCGGCGGTTAATTTAGCAATCATCTCAGACTTGGATAATCTGTCAGAATTTAATTCTTCATAAACATAACGCACGCCTAAATATTGAGCCATTTTGTCAAAAATCACTTCTTCTTGAAAAGGTTTCCGCACAAAATCATCACAACCAGCCGAAAGTACAATTGCTTTCTCTTCCTCCAGAGTGCTTGCTGTCAGAGCTAAAATTGCTGTAGCTTGTCCATTAAGATGAGATCTAATCTGTTGCGTGGCTTCATAACCATCGATCACTGGCATTCTCATATCCATCCAAATCAAATGAGGTTGCCAACTCTGCCACACATCTATGGCTTCTTGTCCGTTGCTAGCTTGTTTGACTTCAAATCCAATGGGTTGTAATAATTTAAGTAGTAATTGTCGATTTTCCAGGCGATCGTCTACTATCAAAATGCGATATTCCTGTTGATTAGGTTCAAGTCCAATTACTCGGTGAGTTATTTTTTGCGCCTCGATTAAACTCGCCTCACTCGCTTGTGCTTGTATATTAAATCTAAAGGTAGTTCCTTTACCCAGTTGAGAACTAACACTAATATTTCCTCCCATCAATTCAATAAACTTTTGACTAATGGGTAAACCCAAACCTGTTCCTTCTTGAGATTGTCTACCTGTTTCGGTTTGAGTAAAGGCTTGAAATAAACTATCTATCTCTTCGGGTGCAATACCTGCGCCAGTATCTTCGATTTCAAACAATAGGTTATAGAATTTGCTCTCAGTCTCCCCATCTTTTTCTGTTCTTTGTTTTCTAACCCTAAGCGTTACACTGCCTTCGTTAGTAAATTTAATCCCATTGCCTAATAAATTGATTAAAACTTGACGCAGTTTTTTGTCATCTGTATTAATGTAACGGGGTAAATCACGATCTAGTTCGATAATAAATTGTAATCCTTTAGTTTCTGCTCTTAAAGCTAACATTTCTTCTATTAGGTCTAAAAGAGCATATAAATCAAAATTGTTAGGATAAAGAGTCATTTTCCCCGACTCTATTTTGGCTAAATCTAAGACATCGTTGATCAGAGATAATAAATGTTCACCACTGCGGTTAATAATACCGAGATTTTCTTGTTGCTGTTGAGTTAGAGATTTTTCTCGGTTCATTAATTGAGAAAAACCTAAGATAGCGTTGAGAGGAGTTCGCAATTCATGACTCATATTGGCTAAAAATTCGCTTTTAGCACGATTAGCTAGTTCAGCAGTATTTTTAGCTTGTTGTAATTCCGCAGTTCTACACTCTACTCTAATTTCTAATTCTTGATTAGCTTGTTCTAATTTTTCATTAGTGCGATCTAGTTCTTGATTGGTGGCAGCGAGACTTGCAAAAGAAGCTTGTAACTGTTGTGCCATCTCGTTGAAGGATTGAGATAAAACTCCTAATTCGATGATGCCTTTAATTTTTACTTGTTGATCTAAATTTCCTTGAGCGATCGCACTTGAGGCTTTACCCAGTCTTAAAATAGGTTGGGTAATCCAACGGGAAGTTATTAATCCTAAGCCAATTGCAACAAACAAAGCTAAACCACAAAGAATGATAGTTGTTCTAGTGTTGGCATCAATCTGCGCCATGAAATCTGATTCGGGAATGGTAGTGACTACTAACCAATCCAAACCATATTCATCTTGCCAAGGAGTAATTTGAACAAATTGATTTTCTCCATCGATCTCAAATTCTAGTTTTTGTTCTTGTTGAATGGCTTGAAAATTACCAAACTTTTGTTGTAAATACTTAGCTGTTGCTTGAATTTGAGAGTCGGAACTATTTGTAGCACTTAATCTTTTAGCTACACCATCAACTAAGGTAAAAGGTTCTTCAGTACTAGAGGATGCAATTAATAAACCATCCCGTTCAATGATAAAAGTTTTGGCTGTCGAACTAATTTTTAATTGCTGTAAAAAATCACTAATACCAGATAAAAGTAAATCGATTCCTGTTACACCGACAAGTTGATGTCGATCGTCATAAATAGGACGAGTAGCGTTAATAGCTATATATTGTGCTAAATTATCTCCTTCCCAGTTGTATACAGAACTCCAGACTGGTTTACCTTTTTGAACTGCATCTTTATACCAAGCTTCTTTTCGAGGATCGAATTCCTTGTCTACTACAACTACTTTGGTGCGATTGCCCCGTTCATCTGTAGCATAAACATAATCTTGCCAATTAGTCCTAGCTGAAAGTTCATCTATAGTAGTTCCTTCTCCTGGTATGTAGTTTCCTGCTGCCGCGAATTCTCCTGTTATCAATGCGTATTGTATAAAAGATAAATTTGGATAAGTTTGTACCTGTTTCCAAAAGTAATGTCCTGCTTTTTTAAAGTCTTTTAAGTCTAACAATCCCAATTTGATCGCATCGAGATTAAGTTGATTAATTTTTTGAGGTGTTTCTAGATAATTATTTAAACGTTGAGATACTAAATTATTACTTTTATCCATCAAGTGATTGGCAAGCTCATTGACTGCTTGTTGTCCATTTTTAAAGGAAAGATAACCTACTAATCCCACTGCACCTACAATTTGTACTACAAATGGCAAAACGAGGACTAAGCGTAGTGATAATCCTTTAAACTTGGTGGTTAAATTTTTGGGAGAGATGATCGCCCTAGGCGTTTCGATTTTCATCTATATATAGAGCTTAATCACTAGCTAAAGTTACCAAATTGACAATTATTACTTTAGATTGCCCAAACAATTCACTTTAATAGCAAAATTCTGAAATTAATGATTTCTTGAGCAAAATTCATCAGGCTTACTAGTGTGCTTAATACATTTTCTAGCCTTGACCGAACCTAATGGCGATCGCTGGCTTTTGAGTTAAATCCAAAATCTTGTTAACAATATAGAAATTTC